>NZ_JBHXSC010000029.1:0-78541 GCF_042716505.1 Streptomyces sp. NPDC058674 | reverse complement strand
AGCTACCTCGCCGGCCTCCACCTCCGCGCCGCAATGATCTGGATCGACGACCTGCTCAAGACCGCCCAATGATCACAACATCACACAGGCCCTAGGGCGCCATCTCGTACGACCCGGCCAGGGCCTCCACCCGGGCCCAGACGCGCGCCGAGCGTTCGGCGTCGACGACCGGGCGGCGGACGGCGCCGAGCGCCCAGGTCTGCTGGTCCGCGGTGGCGGAGTCCTTGCCGTGCAGTTCGACCGCGTGCGCGGAGAAGTCCCGTACGAGGACGGCGAACAGCTCGTCCAGCACGTCCTCGTCCAGGTCCGTCAGACGCGCCTGCTCCAGGATCAGCTGGCCGTGGACGACCAGGGCGAACAGCTGGCCGACGGCCAGGAGGAGGTCGAGGTCGCGGCTCTGCTCCTCGTCGGGGGCGGCGGTCGTGACGAACGCGCACAGGGCGTCGGCCTGCTCGCGGAAGCGGGAGACGTTGGGGAGCGCGGCGTACGCGTCGAAGGCGGGGCGCCAGTCGTGGAAGCGTACGGAGCCCAGGCCCCGGGCCGGGCCCTGGCGGAAGAGGAAGGCGTCGTCGGCCGCGTCGAGGCGGGTCGGGACGGGTGCGTACGGGGCCGGGTCCAGCAGGTGGTTGCGCATGAACTTGAGGATCAGGGCCAGGTTGACGTGGACCGTGCCCTCCAGCTTCGGCAGGCCGCGGATCTCGACGGCGGCCTGGGCGAAGTAGGTGTCCTTCTCGAAGCCCTTGGCCGCGATGACGTCCCACATGAGGTCGATGACCTTCTCGCCCTCCGTGGTCACCTTCATCTTGGTCATCGGGTTGAACAGGAGGTACCGGCGGTCGTCGGGGCCGGCGGAGCGGAAGTAGTCGACGGCGCGGTCGCTGAACAGCTTCATCCCGACGAGGCGGACGTAGGCGTCGGCCAGCTCGCGGCGCACGTGCGGGAAGGCGGTGACGGGGCGGCCGTAGAGGACGCGGTTCTGCGCGTGGGTGACGGCCTCGTACATCGCGTGCTCGCAGATGCCGATCGACGCCGTGCAGAGGTTGAACTTGCCGACGTTGACGGTGTTGAGGGCGGCGTCGAAGGCGGCGCGGCCGGTGTGCAGGACGTCGTCCGCGCCGACCGGGTAGTCCTCCAGGCGGAACTCGCTGACGTACTTGGAGGAGTCGACGACGTTCTGCACCAGCCGGTACGCCGGGTGGCGGCTGTCGGCGGCGAAGAAGACGTACCCGTCGGGGCCCTCGACGTCGGTGCGGCGGCCGAAGACGGAGACGAGCCCGGCGGCGTTGCCGTTGCCGATGTAGTACTTGGAGCCGGTGGCCCGGAAGCCGCCGTCGGCGGCGGGTTCCAGCAGCATGTCGGTGGAGTAGATGTCGGCGCCGTGGGTCTTCTCGGACAGGCCGAAGGCGAAGACCTCGCCCTCCGAGAGGAGTTCTGCGGCGCGGCCGCGGGCGGCGGCGTTGTCGCTCTGCCAGACCGGGCCGAGGCCGAGGATGGTGACCTGCCAGGCGTACCAGTAGTCCAGGCCGTAGAAGCCGAAGATCTCGTTGAGGGCGGCGATCCGCGCGGTGTCCCAGCGCTTGTCCGACTCGTCCGGGCCCGCGGCCGCGGCCGGGGTCAGGAAGGTCGCGAAGAGGCCCTCCTTCGCGGAGAAGGCCAGGAAGTCCGCCAGCCAGGCGCGGGTGCGGTAGTCCTCGATGAGCCTGCGCTTGCCGCGGTCCTCGAACCAGTCCACCGTGGCGCGCAGCAGCCGCCGGGTCTCGGGGTCGAAGTGGGCGGGGTCGTAGGTGCGCGGGTTGAAGAGCAGCGGGTCGGTCATGGGGGTTCGCCTTTCGGATCGGGGACCGGGAGGTGAGGGCTGAGGGGAGGGTTCGGCTCAGCGTGCGGGGTCCGGCTCAGCCTGCGGCGAGCCGGCGGAGCGTGGTGAGGACGTCCTGGAGCCAGGCGAGCGTCATCCGCTCGTAGGCGATGCCGCCACGGAGCACGACGTGCTGGAGCTCCCGGCCGGCGTCGGCCTCAGGGGCGTCCGGGCCGGTGAAGTCGCGCAGCTCGCCCGCGAGGTAGTGCGTGAGCCGGTCGGCGTGTGCCCGGTGGTGGCGCTCGACCTCGGGGATCAGCGCGGCCGGGTCGTCGAAGGCCGCGCCGCGGATCTTCACGGCGAGTTCGTGACGGACGCTGTCGGGCCGGATGGGCTCGTGCAGCCAGGCCGCGAGGGCGGCCCGGCCGGCGTCGGCGACGGAGTACTCCTTCTTGTCCGGCCGCGCCTCCTGCGGCACTTCGCGGACGTCGATCCAGCCGTCGCCCTCCATCCGCTTGAGCACGCGGTAGATCTGCTGGTGGGTGGCCGTCCAGAAGTAGCCGATGGACAGGTCGAACCGCCGGGCCAGCTCGTAGCCGGAGCCCGGCTTCTCCAGCAGGGAGACGAGGATCGCGTGCTCAATCGCCATGCCCCGATCCTTCTATGCAACTCGTTGCACAGACAAGCGCCACCGGTCCGGTGAGACACGGCTCACGCGGACGCGGCGGCGGGCGCGGTCCGCCGGGACGGCGGGGCGGGGTGCGGGGCGGCGGGCGAGGGATGCGGCGGGGGCGACGGGTCGCGGGGCCTACTCGGGCGCCGCGGCTGCGGTGGCGGCGCAGTCCGGGTGGCCCCAGCGCTTGCCGGTGTTGGCGATCGGGTCACCGGCCGCGTACGTCGTGCCGCAGGGGCAGGTCCCCGGGAACTTGGCCTTGATGGTGCGCTGTCCGCGGCCCGCCGACGCGGCGCCGGACGTCTTGCGCGGCGCGGCACCCGACGTGCCGCGGGTGGCAGCGCCGCGGGAGGGCGCGCTGCGGGAGGGCGCGCTGCGGGCCGGGGCGGGCTGCGGCATGTCGGCATCGCCCAGGGCGGTGCCGGCGGCCTGCTGGGAGACGGCCGCGTCGCTCGCGGCCTGGTCGGCGATCGCGTTGAGGTGGTCCCCGTCCTCACGGTGCGCCGGGACGTACCGGAACGTCACGTCGCGCTCCGCGAGCAGCAGGTCGATGCCCTCGACGAGCTCGCGGTTGGCGACGGGCCCGCCGGAGGACGTCTTCCACCCGTTGCGCTTCCAGGCCGGGAGCCACTGGGTCACAGCCTTCATGGCGTACTGGGAGTCCATCCGCACCTCCACGGAGGTGCCCGGGTCGAGGGCCTCCAAGAGGCGCTGGAGGGCGGTCAGTTCCCCGACGTTGTTCGTGGCCCGCCCGAGGGGTCCGGCCTCCCAGCGCTCCGGTCGGCCCGCTGCGTCGGCGATGACCCAGCCCCATGCGGCGGGCCCCGGGTTTCCCTTGGCCGCTCCGTCACAGGCGGCGATGATGCGTTCAGACATCCCCCGATCATGCCCCATGCGCGCTCCGTTCGGACGCCGTGCGCAGGGGCCCGGACGGCGTCCGGGCCGGGGTGGTTGCCGCTGCTTCCCTCCGGTCGGTACGCCCAGCCGTACGTCGGCGCCGTCGCCCGGGCACGGGGCCGATCGAGATCACGGCCGTCCTGGCCCAGCTCCGTACTGAGGGTGTCGCCGCCGCCCCACCGAGGCGGTGTCGAGGTCAGGGCCTGCGCCCCCGGCCGACGTCACCGCTCACAGCGGTCCCCGCTTGCGCAGGGGGTCCAACCGGTAGTCGGGGCAGTCCCGGTTCTGGCATGCGCCGGGCCCCCGTACGGGAACGAAGACCCCGAGTGTCTTGTGCCGGTGGGCTGTGGCCGGCACGGGCTGCTTGCAGGCCGGACACACGTACGTGTCGACCTCACGCGTCATTTTGACCATATTTTTACGATATGCCTGTACTGGCGGTTCGGGAAGTGCTGGACCCTCATCCCCTCCCGATGGCGGGCGGGCGGGGCCCGCGGGGGCGTCCCCGCGTTCGTCAGCCAGGTCCGGGGCGCCTGCCGGGGCCGGCTTTCGGAGGCTGAGCACCACAGAAGCCGTCAGGACGGTGACGATGACCGCGAGGCTGACCGGCGAGGGGATTTCGGGAATCCCGGGGCTGATCATCTTGTGGGATGCCTGGAGGATGAGCTTGACCCCGATGAAGGCGAGGATGATCGCCAGCCCCTTGTTCAGGTAGTGGAAGCGGTCCAGGAGCCCTGCGAGCATGAAGTAGAGGGCCCGCAGGCCGAGGATGGCGAAGGCGTTGCTGGTGTAGACGATGAAGGCGTCGTCGCTCACCGCGAGGACCGCGGGCACGCTGTCCACGGCGAAGATCAGGTCGGCGGCCTCGATGGCGGCGATCACCGCGAGCAGCGGGGTCGCCATCAGCTTGCCGGCCTCCTTGACGAAGAACTTCGTGCCCGCGTACTCGTCCCGGACCGGGATGATCTTGCGGAGCAGTCGGACGGTGAAGCTCTTGCCCGGGTCGAAGCTGTCGCCGTCGTCCTTGAGGAGCTTGTAGGTGCTGTAGAAGAGGATGGCGGCGAAGACGAACAGCACGGCGGTGAAGCGGCTGACGACGGCCACGCCGAGGGAGAGGAAGATGCCGCGGAAGACGAGGGCGCCCATGACGCCGAAGAACAGCACGCGGTGCTGGTAGGCGCGGGGGACCTTGAAGTAGGCGAAGATCACGGCGAAGACGAACAGGTTGTCGACCGACAGGCTCTTCTCCAGCAGCCATGCGGTGGTGTACTCCGTTCCCGCCGTGGTGCCGAGGACGAGAAAGACGACGGCGCCGAACACCAGGGCGAGGCTCACCCACACGGCGCTCCAGGCGGCGGCCTCCTTGAAGCCGATGACGTGCGCGGTGCGGTGGGCCAGCAGGTCCACCGCCAGCGACACCACCACCGTCGCGGCGAACGCCCCCCACAACCAGAGCGGGACCTCAAGCACGCCGAACACCCTCGCCATGGCCCGCGCGAAATGCGCCGGCCCCTATACCGCAGTGTGCGGCACCACGCTCCCCCGGGCACTCGGAGCAGCGCCTGGGCACTCAGAGCAGCGCCTGGGCAAACGCCGTCGGCCGCCCGGCCCGCACGGCCGGCGCGGGCGCGTCGATCGGTGAAGCCGTCTCTCGGAGTGCCGCAGGGCGCCGCGCGCCTTCCGGGTCTCGGCCCCGCCGAGGGTGAGGCTCCGGGGCCGTACGTGCTCGCGCGCATCGCCGTCCGGATCGGCACCGCCGACGTGACGTGGCTGCTCCGCGCCGACGGGCGGTGCGGGGCGGTGCGCCCCCTGCTCCCGCGCCGGCGGCAGTACGCCTGCGGTCACATCGCGGTGGTGATGACGTCCGACGGATCGCAGGGCCGGGCCGACCTGACGGGCGGGCCCCGGACGGCCCCCGGATCTCGCTAACGGCCGCGGGGCTTGCCCCGCTTGGCGCCGCCCTTGGCGCCCTTGGAGCCACCCGCGCCCGCGGAGCCGCCGCGCGGGTTCTTGCCGGGCTTCCCTGACCGGCCGGCCGCCGCCTTCCCGCCCGCGGCCTTGCCGCCCCCCGCGGACCGGCCGCCCGCGGCCTTGCGCTGGGCGCCGCCGGTCTCGGCCCGCTTGCCCTTCGGCTGCGGCGGCGTCGGCGGCCGGCCGCGCGTGCTGTTGACGGTCCGCCCCCGGACGATCCCGATGAACTCCTCCACCAGGTCGGTGGTCTCGTCCTGCGGCCACGACAGCGCGACCCGCGACTCGGGGACGTCCGAGACCGGCCGGTAGGTGAGGTCACGGCGGTGGTACAGGCGGGCGAGCGACTGCGGGACGACCAGGACGCCCACGCCCGCGGCCACCAGCTCGACGGCGTCCTCGGTGGTGGCGGGGCGCTCGATCGCGGGGCGGCCGGGCGGGGCCTCCCAGCCCAGGGTGTCGTCCAGGGGGTGCAGCACCAGCTCGTCGGCCAGGTCCCCCGCGGACACCTGCTCGACCGCGGCGATGACGTGGTCCTTGGGGATCACGACGACCGTGGTCTCGGTGTAGAGGGGGATGGCGCTCAGGTCCGCGCCGTCCACGGGCAGCCGCACGAAGCCCGCGTCGGCGCCACCGGCCCGCAGCACGCCGAAGGCCTCGTCGACGGTCACCGCGACCAGGGTCAGCGGGACGTCGGCCAGCCGCTCGTTCCAGATCCGGACCCACTTCGTGGGTGTCACGCCCGGGACGTAGGCGAGCCGGAACGATTGGGGTACTTCCGAGCCTGTCACCCCGCCAGATTACCCGGCGTGGTCAGAGGTAGCGCACACGCTCGATACCCTTGACACCATGACGTCGCACCAGAGCCCCCAGACGATGAAGCCCGCGACCGCGGCGAAGAAGCTGGGCGTGTACCTCGAGGCCACCCCCGCAGAGTTCCAGGAGGGTGTCGTCTCGCGCACCGAGCTGAGTGCGCTGCAGTCCGACCCGCCCCAGTGGCTGCAGGACCTGCGGCGCAACGGCCCGCACCCCCGGCCGGTGGTCGCCGCCAAGCTGGGCGTGTCCATCGCCGGACTCGCCCGCGGCGGGGTCACCGAGGCCCTCACCACCGAGCAGATCGAGGCCCTGAAGGCCGAGGGCCCGGAGTGGCTGGCGAAGGAACGCGCCACTCAGGCGGACGTCCGCAAGGAAGCGGTCCGCATCAAGGAGAAGAACGCGGAGCGCGCCGCCAAGGCCGGCGGGCAGGACGCCTGACCTTCCGCCGGGAGGACCGGGGCGCGCAGCATGCCCGGAGGGGCGGTCGGAGCTTTCACAAGCTCCGGCCGCCCCTCTCTTCCGTTTCCGGCCCCGCCGCGCTCCACGGGGCGCCGTACGGCGGGTACGCGCCCGGCCGTGCACCGACGCGCCTCCGGCGGCGCGCTCTTCGACGCCCCGGGCTTCCTCCGCGCCCTGTCCCCGCCCATCCCGGTCGGGCTGTCCCGCTGGAGGCGGCCCGGCGCCGTGCCAGGGAAGGTGCACCGGGCAGCGCCGGCGCCGGTCGCCCCCTCCCGCGGTTCGCCCCGCAATCAGTGACATGTGTCACGGCGCCCTCCGCGGGGACGGGGGGTCGCATCACCATCAGCGGCTGCCGACATTTCGCTGTTTGCACCCTTTTGGCAAGGACATGCCTCACTCCGCCGGAATCGGAATCGGAGGCTCCAGCCCCGCCCGTCCCAACCGCGCTGACCGGAGGTGGTTCTAGCAGCGTGTCAGGTGGTCCCCGACGGGGTTCCGGTACGGCCATGCACGAGCTCACGGGCGTTTCAAGCCCGGGGCCGGAGCTGCTGCGCCGCGCGGGAGTCCGGGCTTGCCAGGCCTTTGCCGGGCTTCCAAGAATGGCGGTTCCCGGCGCCCCCGCGGTCCGGCGCCGGGAGCTTCGCGATCACCGAGTGAGGTCACGTATGAAGAAGCACCGTAAGAAGACGCACCACCGCAAGACGGTCGTCGCCGTCGGAGTCCTGGCCATCGTGGGCGTGCCCACCGCGGCCATGGCCTGCTGGGACACGCAGGACACCGGGCCGATACGGGCCGCGGCCGCCCGGCAGGACAGCCGCCCCTGGCAGGGCGCTCCCCGCGACGCGCGGCCCCCGCAGGCGCCCGTGGAGGCCCCGGCGCAGGCGGGCGCTCCCGCCGCCCCCGGCACCCTCCCGGCGGCGCCGGCGGAGCCCGTGGCGCAGCCGGCCTCCCAGCCGCCCGTGGAGCCCGTCAAGCCCGAGCGGCCGGTGGCCGAACCCACCCCGCCCGCCCCGCGGCCGGTGAAGCCCTCGGCGGAGCCCTCCGCAGGCGCCGGGCCGACGAGGGCCCCCCGGCCCGCGGCGGACCCCGCGGCTCCCTCCGGCGCCCAGGCCGAGGTCCTCGCGCTCGTCAACCAGGAGCGGGCCGCCGCCGGGTGTCCGGCCCTCACCGTCAACGCGAAGCTCACGAAGGCCGCGCAGGACCACAGCGCGGACATGGCCGCGCACGGCAACATGTCCCACACCGGCTCCGACGGTTCCGACCCGGGTGCGCGCATCACCCGGGCGGGCTACCAGTGGAGGACCTACGGCGAGAACGTCGCCTACGGATACGGCAGCGCCGCGAAGGTCATGGAGGGCTGGATGAACAGCCCCGGCCACAAGCGGAACATACTCGACTGCTCCTACAAGGAGATCGGCATCGGCCTCGCCCAGCCCGGCCAGTACTGGACCCAGAACTTCGGCGCGGCGCGCTGACCCAGCGGCGGACGGCCCCCGCCTCCGGCGGCGGGCCTTCCGCCCGTTGTGGCCCGCACCCCGTCCTGCGTCAGGACCTAGTCCGCCAGGGGGAACGTCGCGCGGTCGCGCCACGCCGTGCCGTCGTAGGCCATGAGCCGGACCGACGAGACGCGGGAAGTGAGCGGCAGCAGGTCGAGCACTCCGGCCTCGATCTCCCGTGTGACCTCGTCCTCTTGCCCCTGGGCGATGGTCAGGTGGGGGATGACCTCGGTGAACCTGCCCTCGTACGGCGGGGCTTCCGGCCATCGGGCGGCGACGGCCTCGGTGAGGCGGCGCAGCGGCGCGTCCGGTTCGGGGACGAGGTAGAGCACGTCGGGGAGCCGTCCGCACCTCTCGAAACGCAGGTCGAAGGCGCGGTGTCCGCCCAACACCTCCGCGAGGGCGGCGACGACCCCCTCGTCGACACGGCTCGCGTCGAGGAAGGGGAACAGCACGGTGACGTGGGCCGGCACCCCGTCCTGCGCCGACGGGTCGACCCGTTCGCGCCACGCGCGGACGGCCGGTTCGGCCTCCGGGACCTGCACGATGAGGCCCGTCTGGCCGGCCTGAAACGTCTGGGAGCTCATCCGCCCACCTGCCGTTCGCGTCGAGTGTCACGGCGGCGGCCACCGCCGTGGCGAACAGTACCGAGCCGGAGTCGCCCCCGGGCCCGCTCCCCCGCGTCCGCTCCCCCGGTCCGCGGTGCCGGCCGGCGCCGCGGCGGCGGTGCATCTCCGGCCGGTCCGTTCGGGGCCCCCGGGCCGGCGGGCGGTCAGGGGAGCGAGAGGGCCCGGGCGGTGATCCAGAGCTCGTACCACTCCTCGTGGGTGAGGTCGGGCTCGCGCAGGGCGGCGTCACGGCAGGCCCGGATGCGGTCGGGGCGGGCGGTGCCGATGACCGGCGCGATGCCCGCGGGGTGGCGGGCGAGCCACCACAGCAGGACCGTCTCGGGGGTCGTGTCCTTCTTGCGGGCGAGCGCGGCGAGCAGCTCCGCGGTGGCGTGTTCGGCGGGCGTGCTCTGCCGGCCGGTGTACCGCCCCTGCGCCAGCGCGCCCCAGGCCTGGAGGCGGATGCCGTGGTCCCGGCAGTGCTCCAGCGTGCCGAAGGGGAAGCCGTTCGAGGCGTACGCGGGGGTGTTGAGCAGGACCCCGGCCTCGACCCAGTCGCGGCTGTGCAGGCTCATCTCCAGCTGGTTGGCGACCAGCGGTACGTCGAGCCGCGCCTGGAGGGAGGCGATCTGCGGGGCACCCATGTTGGACACCCCGAAGGCGCGTACGAGGCCCTGCGCGTGCAAGGACGTCAGCGCGGCGGCGGTCTCGTCCGGGTCCGCGAGGGGGTCGGGGCGGTGCAGCAGCAGCACGTCGATCACATCGGTGCGCAGCCGCGTCAGGCTCTCTTCCACGCGCCGGGCGATGCTCGCGCCCCGCAGGTCGTACCGGCCGGGGCCGTCCTCGCCGCCTAAGCGGATGCCGCACTTGGTCTGCAGGGTGATCCGCTCCCTCAGCCCCGGCGTCCGCGCGAGCACCTCGCCGAACACCGCCTCGGCCTTGCCGTGGCGGTAGATGTCGGCGTTCCCTTGGGTTCCAGTAGGTGTCGTGCACTGTCGTGTCACTCCGGGCGGTGAACCTGTGCCCGACAGTTCCCGAACCGGTGTCGCGGACGTCGCAGTTGTTGCTGAGATGCGGCCGTGATGGAGAACAGGCAGCTGCGGCTGCGGCCCTTTTTGGTGCGGATGCCTTCGGGGGACCGGTACTGGACGGTGCTGAACGAGGACGAGCTGGTCCCGGTCGCCGAGGTGGACGAGTTCCTGCGGCACGTGCGTTTCGGCCGGGACCAGGCCGAAACGACGACCGCGACGTACGCGGGCGCGATGAAGTTGTTCCTGACCTGGTGTGCTCACTCCGGCCGGGACTGGCGGGAGTGCGCCGGCCGGCTCGGATCGTTCATGCTCTGGCTTCGGCATGCTCGGTTGGACGGCGGCACCGTGGTCGCCGGTCCGGGATGCCGGCCGGTGCGGGGCCCGCGTCGGGTGAACACGGTCTTGGCCGCGGTACGGGAGTTCCTCAAGCACCAGGTGGCCGTGGGAAACGCCCCGACGGCGGTGCTGGGCATGCTCTACGACGTGGCTGATGATCGTGGCCTTCCTGTCGAGGTTCGGGGTGAGGCGGTCAGGCCCGGCTACTACGCCAGGGCCCGGCACCGGGCGGCGGTGCCGGACGAGCCGGTTGACCGTGCCAGCGACGAGGAGGTGCTGGCTCTGTTACGGGCCTGTCGGACAGCACGGGATCGGCTGATCGTGCTGCTCATGGCACGGGCCGGGCTACGCCGCGGGGAAGCGGCGGGGCTGCGTCGCGAGGACATCCACTTCCTCGTCGATGCCCGGCATCTGGGGTGCGCGGTGCCGGGTTCGCACCTGCACGTGGTGCGCCGGGACAACGGCTCGGGTGCGTGGGCAAAGTCGCGGCGGTCTCGGGCGGTGCCGGTGGACTTCCTGCTGGTGCAGGCGTTCGATCAGTACGCGGTCGAGCGTGCGAGGTGTGCGGAGGCAGTACTGGGCGACGTGGTGCTGGTGAACCTGGCCCGGCCACCGGTCGGTGCGCCGATGAAGCCCGGCGCAGTCAACGAGTTGCTCGTGCGGTTGTCGGAGCGGGCCGGGCTGGAACGGGTCGTCCATCCGCACGCCCTGCGGCACGCCTTCGCCACCAACGTGGTCGAGGCCGGCGGAGCCATTGACGAGGTGCAGCAGCTCCTGGGCCACGCCTCGGTGATCAGCACCCAGGTCTATCTCCACCCCTCGCCGCAGCGACTGCGGGCCGCGGTCGAGCGCGTGGGTTCGCTCATCGAGGAGGTGCGTCGGTGAACGGGGAGCTCGCGCTGGCACCGCCTGCGGACAGCGGACGGGATCCGGCGCAGGCCGAGCGGCTGTTCTCGCTGGTGCGTCCGGATTTCCTGGCGGGGCTGGGCTGGGACGAGGAACTGCGGATCGCGCGGCCGTCGCCCGATCACCCTCTGATCGGCTACCGGTCCTGCGTCGTGCGGAACTGCGTCTCGCCCGCGCACATCGCCGGCGGCGCTCCGTTGTGTCCCACCTGCCGAAAGCGGTGGCTGGCCGGCGGCGAGCCGCTGGAGGATTTCCTGGCTACTGCGGTGCGGATCTTCACGGGCACGGACGGGGCCTGCACGGTGCCCGGCTGCGCACGGGTGTGGAGGTCGTACGACACGCCCGTCTGCCTCAGTCACATGGAGCAGAAGTACCGCCTCGGCATCGGATCGATCGAGGAGTTCGTCGTCGATCCGCGTGTGAAGCCGAAGCCGGCGCTGGAGCCGTGCGGCGTGGTGGCCTGCCACCGGCAGAGCAAGGGCTACCAGGGCGGGTTCTGCTCGGGGCATCGGTGGAGCTGGAACGAAGCCCGCAGGAAGGACCCGGGCATCGATGCCGACTTGTGGCGCCGCACCACGGCCTCGGTGCGCGACGGCACCTTGATCAGCTTTCGGGGCCTGCCGGATCTGGTCGTTGCCGAAATCCTCTTCGGGACCCAGCAACGGCTGGACCGGCACGTGCGCCTGCTGCACAACGCGTTCAAGCTCCTGTGCGACACCGCCCTCGCCCAGCAGGTCAGTAGCCTGAGCCGGCTGGTGGTCGAGCGGAACACCCGCCTGGCGGGGATCTGGAAGATCATGACCTGCGACATCCGTGTGGGGCTGGCCACCCCGGAGCTGGAACAGCTCAAGGACGTCTGGGACGCGGAAGTATTCGGGCTGGGACGGGGCCGCACCATGAACTTCACCGGCCTGCACCAGGAGTGGCTGCGGCGAGCGGCCAAGGCGTGGGTCATGGACGCGATCCCCCGCCGCTACGGCCGCAACATCCCCAACTCGCTCATGAGCATGGTCGTCTGCCTGGAACGCCTCTCCGACAGCCTGAACATCAACCGCGAGGACCACGGCCATGTACCCGAGCCGCTGCGGCGCTCCGACATCGAGGTGTTCCAGCAACGCCTGGCCTACCTGGAGCGAACCGGGCAGGTCAGCGCGAACCTGCGGGTGACGATCTGCCGCTGGTGCGCCCGCTTCCTCCGGGAGATTCGCGAGATGGGCCTGACCCGGCCGGCCCAGATGCTGGCCGGGCTGCCGGACGACTTCTCCTTCCGCAAGGGCGACATCCCCAGCCCTCCCCAGGTCGAGGGCGGCGGCAGGGCTCTGCCCCGCGAGATCCTGACCAAGCTGTGCGAGCGGCTCGACTCGCTGGAGACCAGCCGCCGCAACGGCCGGCTCGGCGTTCCCGCCGGGGGCCGACACGCCAGAATCGCGGTCGAGATCCTCATCGACACCGGCCGCCGCCCGGACGAAGTGCAGAAGCTCCCCTGGGACTGCCTGGAGACCGACGAGGATGGCAAGCACGTCCTGGTCTACACGGACTTCAAGAACAACCGGCTCCGATGCCGGCTGCCGATCCCGGACACCACCGCCGCGCTGATCCGCGAACAGCGAGACCGCGTGCGCGCCCGCTTCCCGCAGACCCCAACCGGCCGGCTCGCCCTGTTCCCGAACCCGAACTTCAACCCGGACGGCACCAACCCCTACCGGTCGATGTTCCTCAGCCAGCTCCACCGCGAATGGGTGCGGACCATGCCCGCCCTGCTGACCGTCGTGGGTGAGGAGTTCGACAAGTCGCGGATCACCCTCTATTGCTACCGGCACAGCTACGCGCAGCGGCACGCCGACGCCGGAACGCCGGTGGACGTGCTGCGGGAGCTCATGGGTCACAAGACTCTGGGCACCACGCAGACCTACTACCGGGTGACGGAGAAACGCACCCGCCGAGCGGTCGACCGTCTGGTCACCCTCCAGTTCGACCGGCACGGAGGGCGGCTGTGGGACCAGGCCAAGGCGCTGCTGGACCACGAACATGCCCGGATGCGCGTTGGGCAGGTCGCCGTTCCCTTCGGGATCTGCGCCGAGCCCAGCAACGTCAAGGCCGGCGGGCACGCCTGCCCGTTCAGGTTCCGCTGCCTGGGCTGTGACCACTTCCGCACCGACCCGTCCTACCTGCCGGACCTTCGGGCCTACCTCGACACCCTGCTCCGTGACCGGGAACGCCTGGCCGCCGCCGGTGAGCTCGACGACTGGGCCCGCGCGGAGGCGACCCCCTCCGAGGAGGAGATCACCCGCCTGCGGAGCCTGATCCGCCGGGTCGAGAACAACCTGGACGCCCTCACCGCGGAGGACCGCGAGGAGATCCGCCGGGCCACCGCGATCCTGCGCAAATCCCGCACGGTCCAGCTCGGGATGCCGACCGTACGGCCCGCAGCGGGCGACATCCGGATCGGACGTGACCAGTGAATCGTCGTCCGCTACCGGCGGATCAGCTCGCGAAAGCGCGCGCCGACGACTCGGCCCGCAGACGCCGCCGCGTCCTGGCCGCCCTCGACGACCTGACCCGCGACGGCCTGACGATCACTGTCTCCGCCGTCGCACGGCTGGCCAACGTGCACCGCAGCCTGATCTACCGACACAGCGATCTCCACGCCGCTGTCCTGACGCGTGCCGCGCAGCCGCAGGAGGGCTCCACGGGCCCCATGGTCAGCTGGCGGTCGCTTCTGGCCGACCTCTCCAACCTCACCGACCGCAGCACCCGCCAGGCCCAGCACATTGTCCAACTCGAACGACGGCTGTCCCACGCGCTCGGCCAGGACGCCTGGCGCGCCACCGGGCTTGGAGCCCCCACCGACATCGACGCCCTTCAGAAGAGGATCGCCCATCTCGAACAACAGGTAGCCGATCTTGCAGCGCAGCTCGTTGAACGCGACGAGGACCTGGTGGCCGCTCGGGCAACCAACCGCGAATTGATGAACCAGCTCAACAACCGCCCTCAGCGGCATCGCTGACCTGCCTAGCCGGGGTCCTGTCCATGTGGATCAGGGGTCTGCTGGCCGTTGGCGACGCATTTCCGGCTGCCGTCGCTCTCGGCTCCGTGCACCTCCAGCTGGCACACGGCGAAGGACCCCGGATGGCAGCCGGGGTCCTTCGGGTTGCACGCGGCGAGCGTCAGTGGCTGGTGAGTTCGCCGGTGAGTTTGCCGTGGAGGTCAGCGCTTGGGTCGTTCAGGCCGATGATCTCGACGGTCTTGCCGCGTTGGGCGTACTTGGTCTCGATGGCGTCGAGCGCGGCGACCGAGGAGGCGTCCCAGATGTGGGCGGCGGACAGGTCGATGACGACCTTGTCGGGGTCGGTGGCGTAGTTGAACTGGCCGACGAGGTCGTTGGAGGAGGCGAAGAACAGCTCGCCGGTCACGGAGTACACCACCGTGCTGCCGTCGGGGTCGGTGACCGGGGTGACGTTGGCGAGGTGGGCGACGCGCTTGGCGAAGATGACCATCGCGGTGACGGAGCCGACGACGACGCCGATGGCGAGGTTGTCGGTGGCGACCACGCAGATCACGGTGATGACCATGACGGCGATCTCACCGGCCGGCATCCGCTTCAATGTCTTGGGGGCGATGGAGTGCCAGTCGAACGTCGCGAAGGACACCATGACCATGACGGCGACCAGGGCGGCCATGGGGATGTCGGAGACGACCGGGCCGAAGACGATGCACAGCACCATCAGGAACACGCCGGCCAGGAAGGTCGACAGGCGGGTGCGGGCTCTGGACACCTTCACGTTGATCATCGTCTGGCCGATCATGGCGCAGCCGCCCATGCCGCCGAAGAAGCCGGTGACGATGTTGGCGATGCCCTGTCCGACCGATTCGCGGGTCTTGGAGGAGTGGGTGTCGGTGATCTCGTCGACCAGCTTGGCCGTCATCAGGGACTCCATCAGGCCGACCAGCGCCATCGCGAAGGCGTAGGGGGCGATGGTGGTCAGGGTGTCCATCGTGAACGGCACGTCCGGCAGGCCGGGCACCGGAAGCGAGGACGGCAGGGCGCCCTTGTCGCCGACGGTCGGCACGGCGATCGCGGCGGCGACGGTGATGACGGTCAGGATGACGATGGAGACCAGCGGCGCCGGGATCACCGTGGTGACCTTCGGGAAGAACACCATCAGCGCGAGGCCGCCGATGATCAGCGGGTACACGGCCCACGGAACGTCGTGCATTTCGGGGACCTGAGCCATGAAGATCAGGATGGCGAGGGCGTTGACGAAGCCGACCATCACCGAGCGCGGCACGAACCTCATCAGCTTCGCCACCCCCAGCGCGCCGAGCGCGACCTGGATGACGCCGGCCAGGATGACCGCCGCGACCAGGTAACCGAAGCCGTGCTCCCGGTTCAGCGGGGCGATCACGAGGGCGACGGCGCCGGTGGCGGCGGAGATCATCGCCCGGCGTCCGCCGACGATTGAAATGACCACGGCCATGGTGAACGAGGCGAACAGGCCGACCGCCGGGTCGACCCCGGCGATGATCGAGAACGAGATCGCCTCCGGGATCAGCGCGAGCGCGACGACCAGGCCGGCCAGCACCTCGGTGCGCCAGACCTTCGGGTTATTCAGCCAGTCGGGGCGCAGGCCACGCAGCCGCGCGGCCGGGGACGTCAGGGAAGCAGAAGACAAGGGATCGGGTACCTGTCGTGCTCGGGCACACCCCACGGGCAGGTTGGGGCGGGCGGGAGAACGCGGAGGGGCCGGACCGGCACTCCGCGGACGGCCCGCCAGGAGCGGGCCGGAAGTGGAAGGGAGGCGGAGCGGAGCCTGCGCGGGCGCGCGGCCGGGCTCACGCCTGGAGGCGAAGCGTCACGGCGGGCAGGCGGCGGCGATCGGCGTCATGGGCTCGCGCACGCTCTCTCCTGCAAGAATCGGATCTCCGCCGGGGGCGCCATCGGCCCCGACACGGCCATGCGGGGCAGCGCAGGCCGCCCTCGCCATCAGGAACTCTACCCTAACGTTAGAGTAGAGATCGGTAGGGCAGTGCTGAACGCTGCCTGCCACGACGAGAAGGGCCAGGACCACCGGCGTGGACGACAAGCACATGCAGATCGGCGAAGTCGCCGCGCGGACGGAACTGTCCCTGCGCACCATCCGGCACTACGAGGAGACCGGCCTGGTCACCCCGTCCGCCCGCTCCCAGGGCGGCTTCCGCCTCTACACCGAGACCGACGTCGCCCGCCTCATGGTCATCCGCCGCATGAAGCCGCTCGGCTTCACCCTCGACCAGATGCGCGACCTGCTGGAGGCCACCGACCGCCTCGACAACGACCCCGGCCTCGACACCGGCGAGCGCGAGACCCTGCTGAAGCGTGTGCGGGAGTACGAGCAGGCCGCCACCGAGCAGGTCGACAAGCTCCGCGTCCAGCTGGCCCGCGCCGAGGACTTCGCCGCCACCCTGGGTGCCCGCCTGGAGCAGAGCGTTCACGCTGTCCGCCGCTGAAACGCGTCCACCAGCTTCACCGACACGTCCACGAACAGGCCTGCCGACAGCTCCAGCCGCCGCACCTGCTGGAGCTTTCCCACCTCCGCGAGCAAGTTCTCCGGGCCCGGCCACCGGGGCCTGCGGGGGGCTACCGAGAGGCCCTATGCGACATCTGTCGCACATCGATCCGCCAGTCCGAGGGGGCCACTGGCCAGTTGGGACACCGATTCGCCGACACACACTTACGCAGCCAGCCCAACAGAAAGGCAGTGGTCGAAGGCGGTGATCCCGCTGTCCAGGGCCGCCTCGATCGCCGCCTCCGCCGCGTCGATGTCGGCCGGCTCGTACGGGCCGGGCTCCCAGCTCCCGCCGAGACCCATGCATCCGTAGAGCACCCGGTCGCCCGCCCGGGCCGCATTTACACTCGTGTTCGCCGTCACGCGCTCACCCTAAGGGCTGTCCGGCGAAGGCCGCGGGGGCGCAGCCCGGCGCGGGGGCGCGGCCCGGCGCGGGCCCGGCCGGGCTCCCCCGTGCGCCGCGGCCCGGCTCCCCCGTGCGCGCCGGCCGGGCTCCCCCCTGCGCCCGGCTCGCCTCCGTGCACGCCCGGCCCGGCTTCCGTGTGGGCTCGGGGCGGACCCGTGGGCCGTACACTCGGCCCATGGGTCGCACACGTTCCTCGAGGCAGTGCCTGCAGCAGGCCTCCTCCGGGACGCGCCCGGCCGTCGGGGTTCCGACCGTCGTCGACCCGGCCGGCGCGGTGTCCACTGCGCCCGAGATCCGCCGTACCGTCCTGCACGGCCACGGCTAGCGCTGAGCGCCCGCGCCTCCTCCGCTCCACATCACCACAGCAGCTTCCCGGCACGCCGCCGGCGCTGCCGCACGGCCACGGCCGCATGCCCCGGGCCTGGCCCCCTTGAAGGGAACATCGTGAAGCTGAGCGAATTGCTGGCCGGGCAGGAGCACCACGTCCTCCAGGGTGATCCGGACACGGCGCTGATCACCGCGGGCACCACCTTCGACGCCGACCGGGTGGTGCCGGGCTCGCTCTTCATCGCCGTACCCGGACACCGGGAGGGCGGCCCAGGCGCGGTCTCCCCGGCCCTGGCCCGGGGGGCCGCGGCCGTGCTCGTCGACGGCGGTGAACCCGCCCTGCCCGCCGCGGTGTGGCCGCCGGGCACCTGCGCCGTGCGGGTGCCCGACACACGGACCGCCGCCGCCGTGGTGACCTCCCGGTACTTCGGCGAGCCGGGGCGGCAGATGGACATGGTGGCCATCACCGGCACCAACGGGAAGACCTCCGTGTCGTACATGGTCGAGTCCGTCCTGCGGATCGCGGAGGGCTCCTCGGTGGGGGTCATCGGGACCGCCGGGAGCAGGATCGGCGACGAGCCGATCCCGATGCCCCGCTCGGTGCTGACCACCCCCGAGTCCCCCGACCTCCAGTACCTGCTCGGCCACATGCGCGACCGCGGGTGCCCGGCGGTGGTGCTGGAGGCGACCTCGATGGCACTGCTGACGCACCGGGTGGACCGTACGTTCATCGACGTCGGGGTGTTCACGAACCTGACGCAGGACCACCTGGACGACCACGGGACGATGGCGTCCTACCGGGACGCCAAGCTGCGGCTCTTCCAGGGCCTGTGCCGGCGCGCGGTGGTCAACGCGGACGACCCGGTGGGTGCGGGGATCGTGTCGATGATGCCGGGTGCGGTGACCACGTATGCCCTGGACTCTCCGGCGGACTACCGTGCCACTGACCTCGTGGTGAGCGCCTCGGGCACGCGCTTCACCCTCCACCACGGCGGACGCGCGTACCCGGCGTCGATCCCCGTCCCCGGCCGGTTCTCGGTGGCCAACGCGCTGGCCACGGTGGCGGCCTGCCACGTGCTGGGGCACGAGCTGGGCCCGCTGGTCGACGCACTGGACCGGATGCCGCCGGTCCCGGGGCGGCTGGAGCGCTTCCTGACCCCGCTGGGCACCTCCGTGATCGTCGACTACGCCCACTCGCCGGACTCCCTGGACAAGGTCCTGGCCACCATCCGCGGCTTCTCCCGCGGCCGGGTCGTCACGGTCTTCGGCTGCGGCGGGGACCGGGACACCACCAAGCGTGCCGAGATGGGCCGGATCGCCGGAACCCACTCCGACCTCTGCGTGCTGACCTCGGACAATCCCCGCAACGAGGACCCCGAGGCCATCCTGGACCAGGTCGCCCCCGGCCTGGTGGAGACGGGCACCCCCTTCCGGCGCTACGCCGACCGCCGCGAGGCGATCGCCTTCGCCCTCTCCGCGGCGGGCCCCGAGGACACCGTCCTGATCGCCGGCAAGGGCAGTGAGCCGCACCAGATCATCGGTGAGGAGCTGCTGCCCTTCAGCGACATGGCGACGGTGCGCGAACTGGCCCAGCCCTGACGGGGCTTGCCGCAGCGGGCCCCCGGCCGGGGGCCGCGCCGCGCGGCCCGCCCGCGGGGCGAGGGTGGTGCGCCGCGGTCACACGCGCTCCACGGTGCCGTTGCGCCTGGCCCGCTCTGCGGCCAGGACGGTCAGATGGCTGGTCAGGGATTCCCCGGGACCGGACTTCACGAGGGCCGGGTCGCCCGTGGCGACGGCGGCCACGAAGGCGTCCATGAGAGCGCCGTCACCGCCGCCGTGCCCGCCGTCGGCACCCGCCGAGTCCCCGGACGCGGGGTCGACGGTCTCCTCGGTGCGGGACAGGAAGTCGTAGATCCGCAGCCGGGCCCCGTCGCCCCGCAGTTCCCCCCTGGTCCCGAAGACGTGGGTCCGGCGGTCCGTGTGCTCGGTGAAGGCCGTCATGGTGAAGGTGGCCGTCGCCCCGGAGTCGAACTCCATGGCGACCACCTGGTGGTCGACCACGTCGTTGTCGCAGGCGTACACGCACCGGCCGTACGGGCCGTCCCGCAGGGCGCCTTCGAGGGCCTCGGGGGTGAACTCGTCGATCACCACGCGGAGCGGCCAGCCGTGCCGGCCGCCGGCCAGCCGGTCGCCGTACTCGCGCGTGGCCGAGTACGGGCAGCCGGCCTCGACGGCGCAGTCCAGGCAGCGGTCCGCGGCGCCCGGCGGCCGGTGCTCGGGGCGGAAGTGGGAGAGGCGACCGAAGCTGGAGACCCGGCGCGGCGGACGGCCGAGCAGGTACTGGAGCCAGTCCAGGTCGTGGCAGGACTTCGCCATCAGCATGGACGTCGCCTGGTCCTCCCGGCGCCAGTTGCCCCGTACGAACGAGTGGGCGTGGTGCCAGAACCCCACCGGTTCCAGGTGCTGGACGCTGACGACGTCCCCCAGCCGCCCCGAGTCGAGGATCCGCTTCAGCTCTTGCGTGTAGGGGGTGTAGCGCAGGACGTGGCCGACCGAGAGGATCACCCCGGCCCGCTCCACGGCCGCGACGATCCGCCGGCACTCGGCTTCGTCCAGCGCCATGGGCTTCTCCAGCATGATGTGGTAGCCGAGGGCGGCGAACGCCAGGACCGGCTCCAGGTGTTCGCGGTCCAGGGTGCAGATCAGCACGGCGTCGGCGATCCGGCCCCGCGCGGCGAGGTCCCGCCAGTCGGCCACGGCGGCCCCGGGCTCCAGACCGTGGGCGGCGGCCAGTCGGGCCCGGCGCGCCCCGCGCGGTTCCGCGACCGCCACCACCGCGGCCCGTTCCGGGTGTGCGAGGGCCCAGCCCGCGTGCACGGTGCCCCGGTCGCCGGCACCGACCACGGCAAGGGTGACCACTGAGGACATGTGACCCGCTTTCCGACCCTTGGATTCCGCGCTGTCGCTCCATGCTCCCCCTCCGGGGGCTCCGGCGGGAGCGGTCCCGCACAGACGGCCGGAATGGTCATCGCGAGCGAACGATCGATACCCTCGTACCCCTACGCCACGGGCTGGTCGGCCGTCCGGGGAGCCGGCCCGCGCCCAGCTCTGGAGGCTCCATGTCCACCAGGTGGTCCCGCCGTTCGTTCCTCCCGCTCTCCGGCAGCGCAGCCCTCCTCACGACCGTCCCCCCGGCCGCGGCGCGGGCCGCGGACGACGCGTACGACTCCCTGCGCGCCAGGTGGCGCGGGATGCTCCTCGGCAGTGGATTCGACCCGGCGGCCGCGCCCTTCGCCGAGAAGCCGGCCCTGCTCGGCGCCCAGGCCCGTGAACACCGCGCCGCGATGGCCGCCGCCGGGTCGCTCTGGCCCGACCTGCCCCTCTCGGTCTCCGGCATCCTCCCCGCCGGGCGCGGACGGCGGCGGGCCGCCGGGTCGTCAGGCCATCCGGTCGAGGTCCTCGCGGCGCACCGGGTGGGCGAACGGCGCCCCGGCGGCGTACCGGCCGATCTCCGCGATCGCGGAGTCGGCCATCCGGTGGAGTTCGTTGCCGAGCGATCCCGCGATGTGCGGGGTGAGCAGCACGTTGGGCAGGTCGTACAGCGGGGAGTCGGCGGGCAGGACCTCCGGCTCGGTCACGTCGATGACCGCCTGGAGCCGCCCGGCGACCAACTCGCGGGTGAGCGCGGCCCCGTCGACCAGCGCGCCGCGCGCCGTGTTGATCAGGGTGGCGCCGTCGCGCATCAGCGCGAGCCGCCCCCGGTCGATCATCGCCCGCGTCTCCGGGAGGTCCGGCGCGTGCAGGGTGACCGCGTCCGAGACCGTGCACAACTCGTCCAGACCGGCGCGGCGCGCACCGAGCGACGCGGCCGCGGCGTCCGTCACGTACGGGTCGTACAGCACGAGTTCGAGGTCGTACGGGCGCAGGAGCTCGATCACCCGGCGGCCGATCCGCGAGGCCCCGATGACGCCGACCGTCCGGCGGTAGTTGCCCGCGTGGCCGTACCGCAGGTGCCAGTCGTGGGCCCGGCCCCGGACGGTGCGGTACTCCTCCCTGAGCTGCATCACCCGCTTGTTGGAGAGCAGGACCATGGCCACGGTGTACTCGGCGACGGGCAGGGCGTTGGCCACGGCGGCGGAGGAGACGGCGATCCCGCGGTCCCAGCAGGCGCCGGTGATCAGCTGCTTGACGGAACCGGCGGCGTGCACGACCGCCCTGAGGCGGGGTGCGGCCGCGAGCACGCGGGCGTCGAGGGCGGGGGCGCCCCAGAAGGTGAGCAGGACCTCGGCCTCGGCGAGGGCCGCAGCGGCCTTCGGTCTGCCGAAGTCGTCGGCGACGGCCTGCGGATCGAAGTCGGCCACCGCGCGCAGACGGTGCGAGGTGGTGTCGTCCAGGAGGCGGGGAAGGAGTTCGGGGGCCATCGCGAACAGGGTGCGCGGGCGGCGACCGGGCATCTGGGGCTCCTTGCGGCTGAGTGGGGCCGCGCCGACTCTAGGGAGCCGGGATTCCGATCGTCAAGATCCGAACAATCATATAGATCTATTCGCTCGAAACGATCTGTGGGCTGTATCCTCAGGGGCGCCGTACGTCCCGGTACCGTCGGCGGACGACCGGGTATGACGCCGGTCCGCCGGCCGACGGGTTCAGCGGGAGCTCGGTGCGGCCCTTCCGAGCGGGAGGGCGCGTGCCGCCGCGGGCGCAACTGCCCCGGCCCCGGGCGCGCCCTCCGCGGGGCTGCGGCCACAGGCTGCTGCGGCGGGTGGCGGGCCAGCCGCACAGGACGGCCGCGACGACGGCGGCGAGGAGCGGTCCGGTCCACATCGGCCCCACGTACACGGCCACGACCACCGGGGCCAGGGCGAGGCCCGTCACCACCGCCGTCACGCCCCGCTGCGTGCGCCTCAGCACGCCGGGCCTCCGCGCATCCGCTCCTCCTGGGTACGTGGTCCGTTCCGGACCCGGCCGGGGCCGGGGGCCGGCGCACGGCGTGCGGTGGCCGCCGCCGTACGGGTCGTCCCGCCCCGGGGCCGTGCTCCCCATGGGAATGCTCCCGGAGGCAGCCCGGTGCCCGCAACCCGCGGGGACCAGGCGGGTTGCGGTCCGCCCGGCGCGCGAGCCGCGAAGCGGTCCGGCCCCGGGAGCCGTCAGAGCAGTCCGGCCCGGCCCGCGACGTAGAGGCCGATGACGCCGACCACGCAGACCACGACCAGCCAGGAGCCCGGGCCCGTGTGCCGGCCTTCGCGGCGGGTCCGCCGGGGCCGCCGGCTGCCTGCGGGTGCCGGGCGGGCCGGTCCGGGGGCGGTCTCGGCCAGCAGCCGGCGGCAGACCGCGGCCAGCTCGCCCGTGTCCGCGGAGAGACTGGCGACCGCCTCGGTGCGGGCCGGCGCGGTCGTGCCGCCGTCGAGTATCCGGCCGGCGCGCAGCAGCACCTCGTCACGGCCTGCGCCGGTGGACAGGCTGATCCAGCGTCCGACGTGCTCCCCCCGGATGACGACACCGCCCGCCCGGTCCCGGTAGACGGTGTGCTCCCGCCACAGCACGTCCGCCAACTCGTCCGCGGTCTCCCGCAGTTTCGCGCTCATCCCACTCCCCCGCTTGCCTTCGATTCGAACAAATACCGGACTCTAGTGCCGGTCACGGAGCCCGTCGAAGTCGGGGTCGGGAGGCCTCACGGCTTCGGGGTCGGGCGGCCTCACGCCGTCGGGGTCGGGGCGGCCTCGCGCCCCGCTGCCCGCACCCGTCCCTCAAGGGCGCGGAGTGCGGCCCTCGGCCGTACCGCCCGGTCGGTGCGGCGGCCGGTCCGTTCAGCGGGCGAGCCTGCCGCCGTCCACCGGGACCGTGGCCCCCACGACGTACGAGGAGCGCGCGCTGCACAGCCATGCGGCGACCTCGGCGATCTCGCGGGGGCTCGCGAGGCGCTGGAGCATCGCCTTGCGCGCCATAGCATCCTCCCTGGCGGGGTGGTCCTCCGCCAGCCAGCCGGAGATCATCTCGCTGCGCGTGGCGCCGGTCGCCAGGGCGTTGACGCGGATGCCCCGGTCCGCGTACTCGTTGGCCGCCGCTTTCGTCAGGCCGATCACCGCGTGCTTGGCGGCGATGTACGGGGAGCCCGCGATGGTCGCCACGAGCCCCGCCGTGCTGCTGTTGTTGACGATGGCGCCGCCACCCCGCTCCAGCATCGCGGCCAGTTCGTGCCGCATGCAGTTCCACACGCCGCGGACGTTGGTGTCCATGACCGTGTCGTACACCTCGTCCTCCATGAGGTGCATCGGCTGCGGCAGGGCGGCGACACCCGCGTTGTTGAAGGCGGCGTCGAGGCCCCCGAAGCCGGCGACCGCGACGGCGACCGCGCGGGCCATGTCATCGGACCGGGTCACATCGGCGACGACGTACTGCGCCCGATGTCCCGACGCCGTGAGCTGGGCGGTCAGTTTGGCCAGTTCGGGCTCCCGGCGCGCGACCAGGGTGACGGCGGCGCCCTCCCGGCAGAACACCTCGGCGGCAGCAGCGCCGATACCCATGCTGGCACCCGTGATCAGCGCCGATATTCCCTCGAGAGACCCGCCACCCGTCGTCATGTGGCGTGAGGGTAGCACCGTGCTCGCTCCCCGTGACGGCCTTTCAAGTCTCCCTCGACCCGGGCCACTTCCCTTGCGCGCAGGGCGACTTGGCGCGGAATCACCGCTCAAACACCGGTGACGGTGCCGCCGGCCCGGACCCGTCAGCGCTCCGTCCCCTCGCCGGCGGTCTGGGGTTGCCGGTCCTCGGCGGCCTGCGCGGCGGCGGCGTCGACAGCAGCCGCCGCGGCGGGCGCCTCAACGGGCGCCGAGGGCTCCGTCTCCACCGGTCCGGCACAGACGCGTGCGCGGAGGTAGCCGACCACGGTGTTGCCGACGGCGACGAGGGGGACGGCCACGACCGCGCCGCCGATGCCCGCGACGAGCCCGCCCGTGGCCACCGCGAGGACGACGGCCAGCGGGTGGACCCGCACGGCGCGGCCGAGGATGAACGGCTGCAGTACGTGCCCTTCGATCTGCTGCACCACGAGGACGATCACCAAGGCGATGAGGGCGGTGAACACCCCCTGGGTGACGAGGGCGACGACCACCGCGAGCGCGCCCGAGGCGACCGCGCCGACGAGCGGCACGAAGGACGCGAGGAAGATCACGACGGCGATGGGGACGGCCAGCGGGACGCCGAGGAAGTAGATGCCCACACCGATGAAGACGGCGTCGATCAGGGCGACGATCACGGTGCCCCGGACGTAGGCCGTGAGGGTACGCCAGGCACGCGGCCCGGCTCCCGCCATGCCCGGCCGGGCGGCGGCCGGGACCAGCTTGAGCGTCCACTGCCAGATGCGCTCGCCGTCGTAGAGCAGGAAGAGCGTGGAGAACATGGCCAGCAGCAGGCCGGTGAGGACCTCGACCAGGACGGTCACGCCCTGCAGACCGGTGGAGGTGATCTCGCTCGTGCTCGTGCCGATGCTGTCGCTCAGCCGGTCGGCGATGTCGTTGATCTGCCCCTCCGTCACGTGCAGCGGGCTGTCGACGAGCCACTGCTTCAGCTCGCCGATGCCCTCCTGCACCCGTCCGGAGAGGGTGTCGAGATTGTCCAGAACCTGCCAGACCACGAACCATCCGGCCAGTCCCAGGACGACGAAGCCGAAGGCCGCGGTGAGCGCGGTGGCCAGTCCTCTGGGCAGGCCGCGCCGCTGGAGCCGCGTGACCGTCGGGTGGAGCAGTGCGGTGATCAGCAGGGCGACGGCGAAGGAGAGGACCACCAGCCGCACCGACCCGATGACCCGCATCAGCACCCAGAGGGTGGCGGCGAGCACCAGGAACCGCCAGCCCGCCTCCGCGGCGACGCGCATGCCCCACGGCACCGCCGCCGCGGCGTCGCGGGCCGCGATGCGGTCCGAGCGCCGCTCCTCGATGTGGAGGGCGTCGTCCCACGCCCCGGCGTACTCCGCCTCCTCACGGGCCTGGAGGCGGGCGCGGCGCTCACTGAAGCCGGCGACGCCCTGCTTGGCGCGGCCGAGCCAACCGCGCGGGCCGAGCGATCTCTGTGGGTTCACCGCGGAATTCCTTCTTCTTGTTGCAGACTGCGTGTCGGAACGGGCATGTGTCGCATGCCTGCGGAGGCTTCCGCGTTGGACCCGGGCGCGGGGGTGCGCGAGCCGCCCGGTCGGCGGATCAGCTGCCGCTGCTCCGGCCGAGGCTGTGGAACAGGACCACCAGAGCCGTGGCCATGACCGCCAGGTGTATCCACGCCTGATTCATGGGGACCGCCTTCCCGTGGCACGCTCGGCCACGCCCCGGGCCGGCTCGATCCGCGCACACCCCGGGTGCCTGCCCGGCGTCGGTGGAGCCAGCCGTCCGTCCTTGTGTCCGCCCTGTCGGTCCGCCGACCGGCGGCGGCACCTCGACTGGCGCTGTGCAGCGCGGGTGCCCCCGATCCGCGGCCGTACGCACGGATCGCGGCCGCGGCACGGGAGTGGCCCCCGAACTCTCGCGATCCCGGGCCATGGAGCCATGGAGCCATGGGGCAGGAGCATGCCCGTGAGGGCGGTGCGGTGCACCGGTCGAACTGCGGCGGCCGGTCACGGACTTCGCCCGGCCGGTGTCACCTCGCCGTGCCGCGCTCAGCCGTGGAGCGGCGCGCGCCCCTGTGCGCGTTCATCGGCCCGGCCTCCGGCGCCCAGCAGGCCGGTCGGTTCCACCGGACCGCGCTCCGTGAGGCGCGGCATCGCCCGCCGCGAGACGGCGGTGACGGCGAGCGGCAGGAGGGGTCGCAGGGGCTGGACGAGGCGCAGCCGAGGCGGCGCGTACACGGTCGCGGAGCGGTGGTCGACGCCTCGGGCGACCCAGGCCGCCACGCGCGGCACCGGGTAGGTCCGGCGGGCGCCCGGGGGCATGTGTGCCCGCAGTTCCCGCAGCACCGTGTGCCGGTCGGCGTCGCGGATCATGTCCGTGTCCGTCCAGTGCACGTACGCGATGCCGACACCGACTTGCCGGGACGCCAGCTCGGCGCGCAGGGACTGGGCGAACGACTCCACCCCCGCCTTCGAGGCGCAGTAAGCGCTCATCAGCGGCGCCGAGCCGAACGCCGCGGTGGAGGCGATCTGTAGGAAGTAGCCCCGGGAAGCCAGCAGGCCCGGTAGGAACGAGGAGGCGGTGAGGGCGCTGCCGACCAGGTTGACCTCGACGACGCGCCTCCACGAGGCCATGTCGGCGAGGACGAACGGGCCGCCTTCGGCGATCCCGGCGTTGGCGATCACGACGGACGGGGCGCCCAGGTCGTCGGTGACCTCCCCGGCGGTCCGCCTCATCGCCTCTTCGTCGGTGACGTCGACCTCGTAGCACCGGGTGTCGACCGGCAGGTCCCGGGCGGCCTGCTGCAGCCGTTCCTCCTCCAGCCCGAGGAGTGCGATCCTCATGCCGCGCCGGGCCATTTCCCGCGCCAGGCCGGCACCCAGCCCGCGGGCGGCGCCGGTGACGACTGCGGTACGGCCCCGCAACGCGTGAATGCGACCCATCACGGTCCTCCTCGGTGGTGGCCCCGCTGTCTCGGCGGTGGCCCCCGGTGCGCCGCCGTGGGGCGCCTGCCCGCCCGAGGGGGGCGCGAACCCCCGCATGCCGAAGGGGCGGCCGGCAGACCGCGCGGCTGCTCCCCGCGGCCCGGCCACGGCATCAGGCCGGCGGGCGCCGTTCGCCGTCCGCTGGTGCGCAGAGCCGTCGCCGGGACGCCGTCGGGGCGCTGTGCGCAGGCACCGGCACGCGGACGGCGAGGATCGCCACGTCGTCGGCGTGGTCGCTGGACAGCCCCGCGATGATCGCGTCGCAGAAGGCTTCCAGGGGCTCGCGGCTGAGGGCGGCGGCGTGTTGCCTCAGCCGGGTCAGGCCGGTGTCGAGCGGCTCGCGGCGGCGTTCGATCAGGCCGTCGGTGTAGAGCAGGACCGTGGCGTGGGCCGGCAGGCGTGCGCTGGCGTCGGTGCGCGGCCACGCCGGTTCCACGCCGAGCAGCAGACCCCTGCCGCCGTCGAGGTACCGGGTGTCGCCCTCCCGGGTGATGAGCAGGGGCGGGGGGTGGCCCGCGCTGGAGTGGTCCAGGGTCCAGCTTCCGAGTGTGTCCTGCTCCAGGATTCCGTAGATGCAGGTGGCGGTGGCGTCGGGGTTGAGGGTGTGGTGTGCGAGGTCGAGGCGTTGCAGGATTCTGTGGGGCGGTTCCTGGCGGTCGCAGCCGATGCCGCGCAGCATGTTGCGCAGCTGGCTCATGCCGATCGCGGCGCGCAGGTCGTGTCCCGTGACGTCGCCGATGATGAGGGCGGTGGCGCCCGAGGGGAGGGTGAAGCTGTCGTACCAGTCTCCGCCCACTTCGGCGGTCGTCGCGGCGGGCACGTAGCGGCCGGCGATGTGGAGCGGGCCCGTGGTGGGCAGGTCCGGCAGGAGCGAGCGCTGGAGGCGTTCGGCGATGTGCTGGGTCTGCCGGTGCAGGCGGGCGTTGTCCAGGGACAGGGCGATGCGGTGCGCCAGGTCTTCGGCGAGCGGAAGGTCGTCGGCGGTGAGCGGGGGCCGGCCTCCCGTGCGGGCGAGCGTCAGGGCTCCGAAGACCTGCCTGCGGGACCGCAGGGGCGCGATGATCGCGCTGTGGGCGTCGGGGCCGGCGGCGGGCTCCGGCTGGAGGGTGCCCGCGGTGTCGGCTGGTGGGCGGGGGCCGGCCGGCGCGGTCTGCTCCCCGAGCAGCAGCAGGGGCCCCGCACCGGCGAGGACGCGGTCCAGGGCGGCTGCCCCGCCCGCGGGGGCGGGCGGGTGGACGGCGGCGGTGGCCGGTCCGCGCTGTACGACGCACGCACGCCGCCGGCCACCGCCCCCTTCCTCGACGACGTCCACGGCGCACCAGTCCGCCAGGCGGGCCACCATGACGTGGCACACCCGTTCCAGGGCCCGTTGCGGGTCGAGCGTGCTCGACAGCGCCGTCGCGGCCTCGGCCAGCAGCGTCAGCCGGTCCAGGGCCTGCTGGACCACGTCGTCGACTTCGAAGTCGTCCACCGTCCGCCCTTTCCCTCGCCTCTGTGGGTCCGGCCCGCCTCGGGTGACCGCACGGCGCCCGGGCCCGGGTCGGGTGCGCGGGTCAGGTGCTCAGCCGGCTGTTGGTGCCGCTGCTCTCCGGAGCGCTCTCGTCGTTGAACCAGTAGTCGCCTGCGGCGAGGTAGCGGAAGGAGTGCTCCGTGGCGCTGGGCAGGGCGACGGTCACCGCGCGCCGGCCGTCCTCGCGCGGGACCAGGGTGTGCCGCCCGGGCTCCCAGTCGTTGAAGTCGCCGACGACACTGACCGGCCCGGGCGGGGCGTCTGCGGGAAGGACGAACGTGATCTCGGTACGGTCCTTGCGGACCTTGCGCTCCAGCACCGGTGCTCCTGTCTCGGCATGGCGGGTACGGCGCTCCATCCTGCGGGCGCGGGCGGCCGGAGCCCCCCGGCGCGACGATCCGACCGACGGAAAACCCGCTCAATGCACCCGAACGGTTGCCTCGGCGGGGCGCGGGAAGGCGCATTCCGCGACGGAACCCCGGAGGGCCGTCACGCCGCTCGCGCACGAAGTGGTCGGCGGCCGCTCCCCGAGGAGCTCCCTGCCCGCGCCGTCACCCGAGGAAGCTGAGCCGGACCGTGCGGTGGGGGTTGTCCCGGTTGGTGTCCACCAGGACCACCGACTGCCACGTGCCCAGGGAGAGTTCACCCCGGAGGACCGGAAGGGTGGCGTGCGGGGGGACCAGGGCGGGCAGGACGTGGTCGCGTCCGTGGCCGGGCGACCCGTGCCGGTGTCTCCAGCGGTCGTCGGGCGGGAGCAGCCCGCGCAGCGCGTCGAGCAGGTCGTCGTCGCTGCCCGCCCCCGTCTCGATGACGGCGAGCCCCGCCGTGGCGTGCGGGGTGAACAGGTTGAGCAGCCCGTCCCGCCCGCGGGCCGTCTCCCTCAGGAACGCGGCGCAGGCGTCGGTCAGGTCGTGGACGGTCTCCGCCGAACCGGTGGTGACCTCGATGGTGCGCGTGGCGAATCGGTCGTTCATGCGGCCATCCTCGTCGCTAGTGCCTGCGGTGCGGGGCATCGGACGTCTCGGCGGTTCGCGGCACCGCGCCGGCGCGGGGGGCCGGGACGGCCGCCTTCTCGCCGAGCATCCGCAGCATCGTCTCCGCCGCCCGGACGGACGCGTCGGCGCAGCAGTTGTTGAACAGCACGTGGACCGCTTCGGCCTGCTCCGCCATCTCCCGCACCCGCGGCACCCAGGGCGCCAGCTCCTCCCGCGTGTACACGTGGCGGTACTTCTCCTCCTTGCTGCCGGGGCCGGTGGAACCCCATGCGGGACTGCGCCCGTGGAAGCGCACCACCGCGAGGTCCGGCGCGGTGACGACCGAGACGGGAGGAACGGACGCGGGCAGGCCCTGGACCGTGTCGACGGCCACGGCCGTCATCCCGTGCCGGGCCAGCAGGCCGGCCGTGGCCGTCCGCCGCTGCCCGTCCCACCACCCGGGGTGGCGGAACTCCACTGCCACCGGCCAGCCGTCCGCCCGTCCGGCGCATTCCTCGACGAACGCCTCGGCCCCTGCCCCGGGGGCGAGCGACGGCGGGAACTGGAACAGCAGCGTCCCCAGCCGTCCGCCCTCGCGCAGGGGTTCGAGCGCGCCGCTGAAGCGCTGCCACACCTCCTCGCGCAGCCCGTCGTCGGCCCGTACCCAGGCGGGCCGGCCTCCCGTCGGCCGCAGGTCGGCGGGGAGGGCGGCCGCCCGGGTCGGGTGGCCGGTGAGGAGGGAGAACGCCTTGACGTCGAACCGGAAGCCGGGCGGGGTCCGCTGCACCCACAGCCGGCTGTTGCGGATGCTGGGCAGCCCGTAGTAGGTGGAGTCGACCTCCACGACCGGAAACCGGGAGGCGTAGTACCGCAGCCGTCCCTCCGGGTCGCGTCGGCCGACCGGATACCATCCGCCGGCGACCAGCGCCGGGTCCGTCCAGGAACACGCGCCCACCAGAATCTCACCCATGGGCGCGCGTGTACCCGCCAACGCCCCCGATACCGGGGCACTGCGCCGGGCGGTTCCTCACCCGGCCGGCGGATGGGCGGCGCCCCGGCCCGGGCGCCCCGCCGCCCGACGCCGGGCGGCCCTCCGCCCGCCTGCCGCCCGGGCCGGGGGTGGGCGGCCGGGGTGCGCGGGCCGGTCGTGCTCAACACACTGGTGCGGCAGGTCGTCCCCTGCCGGCCGCCGCCTCACCGAAGGAGTGGACACCGTGTCCGAACAGCCTCCGCCGCACTCCCGTCCCCGGGGCGACATCCGGGTCGCCTCCGTACCCGCCGGCCACGTGTACGTGAGGCACTGCTCCTCGCCGGACCCGGACGGCGTGCGACGGCTGAAGGACCCGCGTCCCAACGGCGCGGCCAGCACCTCCCGACGCTGGTGGCCGCCGGTGATGCTGGACCCCGACTGGGTGAACGCCCACCACCGGGACTTCGACGTCTTCCACCTGCACTTCGGGTTCGACGCCCAGAGCCCCGCGCAACTGTCGGCGCTGGTCGACACCCTCGAGCGGCACGGCAAACCCCTGGTCTACACGGTGCACGACCTGCGCAACCCCCACCAGCCCGATCCTGCCGCCCACGACGCCGCCCTGGACGTCGTCATCCCCGCCGCGGACCGGCTCATCACCCTGACGCCCGGCGCCGCCCAGAGCATCCACAGCCGCTGGAACCGCACGGCGGCCGTGCTCCCGCACCCCCACGTGGTGGAGCTGGCACGGCTGGGGCGCGCCAGGCCCTCCCGAGACCGCTTCCGGGTCGGCGTGCACGCCAAGAGCCTGAGGCCGAACATGTCCGTCCTGCCCGTCGTACGCGTCCTGGCCGACACGGTGGGCGACCTCCCGGACGCCGAGCTGTACGTGAACATCCACCGGGAGGTGACCGACCCCTGCGCCGCCTCCCACGCCCCGGAGCTCCTCCGGGAGCTGGAGGAGCTCGCCGCCCGGGGCCGCCTCACGCTGACCGTCCACGACTACTTCGACGACGGGCAGCTCTGGGACTACCTGGAGTCGCTGGACCTGTCGGTGCTCCCCTACGTGTTCGGCACCCACTCCGGATGGCTGGAGGCGTGCCACGACCTGGGCACCGCCGTGGCGGCTCCGGACTGCGGCTTCTACGACCAGCAGCGCCCCTGCCTGACCTACGGGCACACCCAGCGGGGCGGCCTCGACGAGCAGTCCCTGGCCGAGGCGGTGCGCACGGCCTACGAGGAGCGGCCGGCGCCCCGGGCCACCGCGGGCCGGCGTACGCAGGAGCGGATCGAACTCGCCGCCGCGCACCGCGCCCTGTACGCGAGCGCGCTGCGGTGAGCGGCCTGCGGGTTGCCCTCATCGCATCGGCTCGCTTCCCGATCAGCGAGCCGTTCGCGGGAGGGCTGGAAGCGCACACGTGGGGACTCGCACACACCCTGCACCGGCGCGGACACCGGGTCGAACTCTTCGCCGCGCCCGGCTCCGACCCCGCGCTCGGAGCACGCGAACTGCCCATGCGCCGTACCGAGCTGAGCGCGACGGCGCGCTCGGACGTCAGCATGCCCAGCGACACGTGGATGGAGGAGCACCACGCCTACCTGGCGCTGATGCTGGACCTGGCGCGGGACGGCGAGCACCGGTTCGACGTGGTGCACAACAACAGCCTGCACTACCTTCCCGTCGCGATGGCCCCGGCGCTGCGCGTTCCGGTGGTGACCACGCTCCACACCCCGCCCACGCCGTGGTTGGAGTCCGCCATCCACAGCGGTGACACCTGTCCTGTGACCTTCACCGCCGTGAGCCGCTTCACCGCCAACGCCTGGCGGCCCACGGTGGCTGCCGCCCGGGTCGTGCGCAACGGCGTCGACACCGACTTCTGGCGTCCCGGTCCGGGCGGCGGAGACCTGGCCTGGTCCGGCCGCCTGGTCCCGGAGAAGGGCCCCCACCTGGCGATCGAGGCCGCGCGTGCGGCCGGCCTGCCCCTCAGGCTCGCGGGGCCGATCTCGGACCGCCGGTACTTCGACGAACGGGTCGCCCCCCTGCTCGGCGAGGACGCGCGGTACGTCGGGCACCTGGACCGCCGGGGGCTCGTCGACCTCCTCGGTGCGGCGAGCGCCGCTCTGGTCACGCCCAGCTGGGACGAGCCGTACGGGCTGGTGGTCGCGGAGGCGCTGGCCTGCGGCACACCCGTGTGCGGCTTCGACCGCGGGGCGCTGTCGGAGATCCTCACCCCGGACTGCGGCCTGCTGGCTCCGCCGGGGGACGTGGAGGCCCTCGCGGAGCTCATCCCGCGGGCCGTGAAGCTCGACCGGTGTGACGCCCGGCGGCGGGCTGAGCGCTTCTGCTCCCTGGACCGCACCGCCGACGCCTACACCGGCCTGTACCAGGAGGTGATGGGGTGATCGGCTACTACGTCCACCACCAGGGCCGCGGACACCTGCACCGCGCCGAGTGCATCGCCGCCCATGTGCAGGGCCCGGTCACCGTCCTGTCCTCCCTTCCCCGGCCGCGGACGTGGGAGGGGGGCTGGGTCCCGCTCCCCCCGGACGCCGTCGACGGCCCGGTCGATCCCACGGCGCGGGGCCGACTGCACTGGGTTCCGGCCCGTCACGCGGGCCACCGCGAGCGGATGGGGATGATCGCCGACTGGATCCGCAGGGAGGGCCCCGCGCTGTTCGTCAGCGACGTGTCGGTGGAAGCCGCCACGCTGGCCCGTCTCATGGGCACCCCCGTCGTGGTCGCCGCCATGCGCGGGGACCGGGGGGACGAGGCGCACCGCCTCGCGTACGACATGGCCGAGGCCCTCATCGCCCCCTGGCCCGGCTCCCTGCCCGAGCCGGGCTGGCCGGCCCACTGGCACGCCAAGGCCCTGCACACCGGGGGCATCTCCCGCTACGACGGACGCGTCCGGCCCGGCGCCGACCGCGGGCGCGACCGCGCCCGCGCCCGCAGGGAAGTGGTGGTGATGCTGGGAGCGGGCGGGTCGGACGTCACCGACCGCCAGGTACGGGATGCGATCCGCGCCACCCCCCAGTGGTCGTGGACCTTCCTCGGCGGGCCGCGGAGCGACTGGGTCGACGACCCGTGGCCGGTGCTGTGCCGCGCGGACGTGGTCGTCACCCACGCCGGGCAGAACGCCGTGGCGGAGTGCGCCGCGGCCCGGGTCCCGGCCGTCGTCATCCCCCAGGACCGGCCCCACCGGGAGCAGCACGCGACGGCCCGAGCACTGGAGACGGCGGGCCTGGCCACCGTGCGGGACTCCTGGCCGCCTCCGGACGCGTGGCCCGGTCTGCTCGCGGAGGCCGCCGGCCGCCCGGACCGCTGGGCGCAGTGGTCGGCGGGGGACGGCGCCCGGAGCGCGGGACGGCTCCTCGACGACCTGGCCGCGCGCACACCGGGACGGTCCGCGTGCGTACCGCGGTGATCACCCTCGCGGCCGGCCGCCACGCCCACCTGCGCCTACAGCAGGCCGGTTTCGCCCGCAGCGCGCTCGCCCCCGACCACTACGTGGTCGTCTCCATGGCCGACCCCGGCATCGAGGCCCTCCTCGCCGAGGGGGCGCCGGCGGCGGACGTCATCACCCTGCCGCTGGCGGACGGGCGCCTGCCCCTCGCCGCCGCCCGCAACGCGGGGGCCTCCCGGGCCCTCGCGGCCGGCGCCGACGTCCTCGTCTTCCTCGACGTGGACTGCGTGCCCGGCCCCGCCCTCCTGGGGCGGTACGCCGGTACCGCCCGGGAGGGTGCGCTGCTCTGCGGCACCGTCTCCTACCTGCCGCCCCCGCCGCCCGGGGGCTACCGGCTCGAACAGCTGCCGGAACTGGCGGCGCCGCACGGGGGCCGTCCCGTTCCGTCGGACGACCAGGTCCTGCGCGGCGGGGACCCGCGCTTGTTCTGGTCGTTGTCCTTCGCCCTGACGGCCGCCACGTGGACCCGTATCGGCGGCTTCTGCGAGGCGTACACGGGCTACGGGGGCGAGGACACCGACTTCGCCGCCACGGCGGCCCGGCGGGGCGTGGACCTGTGGTGGGTGGGCGGCGCCCCCGCCTACCACCAGCACCATCCGACACACCACCCGCCCGTCCAGCACCTCGACGACATCCTCCGCAACGGGGCGCTCCACCGGGAGCGCTGGGGGACGTGGCCGATGGAGGGGTGGCTGCGCGACTTCGAGGCGGCGGGCCTGGTGGAGTACGTCCCGGCCACCGACACCTGGCGCAGGGGATGAGACCGGCGGCGGAAGGGCACGGCCCCGTCGGTTCGTCCACACGGCCGGGGGCACGTGCACCGTGTGGTCGCCGCGGGATGAACGGTGATGAACCAGTCCGAGTCAGAACAATCGGCCAGGAGGAATCATGAGGGCACTCACATGGCACGGCAAGCGGGACGTACGCGTCGACACCGTGCCGGACCCCACCGTCCGCAACGGCGACGACGTGGTCATCAAGGTCACGACGACCGGCTTGTGCGGCTCGGACCTGCACCTCTATGAGGTTCTCGGAGCGTTCCTCGACCCCGGCGACATCCTCGGGCACGAGCCCATGGGAATCGTCGAGGAAGTGGGGCCGGAGGTCACCTCGCTGAAACCCGGGGACCGGGTGGTGATCCCCTTCAACATCTCGTGCGGCTCGTGCTTCATGTGTGACCGGGGCCTGCAGTCCCAGTGCGAGACGACGCAGGTCCACGAGCACGGGACCGGAGCCGCCCTCTTCGGCTACACGAAGCTCTACGGGCAGGTGCCGGGCGGCCAGGCCCAGTACCTGCGCGTCCCCTTCGGGAACTCCCTGCCCATCCGGGTCCCCGACGGGCCGTCCGACGAGCGGTTCGTCTACCTGTCCGACGTGCTGCCCACGGCATGGCAGGCCGTCGAGTACGCGGCCGTTCCGCCGGGCGGCAGCGTCGCCGTCCTGGGTCTGGGGCCGATCGGCGACATGAGCTGCCGCATCGCCGCCCACCGGGGGGCCGGCACCGTCATCGGCATCGACCTCGTCCCCGAACGGCTGGAGCGCGTCGCCCGCCGCGGCATCCACGCCCTGAACCTCAAGGAGCACGGCGCCGACCTCGCGGACGCCGTCCGCGCGCTCACCGGAGGGCGGGGCCCGGACGCCGTGATCGACGCGGTGGGCATGGAGGCCCACGGCAGTCGCATCGCCGGCGCCGCACAGAGCATGACCGGCCTCCTGCCGGACGCCCTGGCCCAGCCCATGATGAAGCGGGCGGGAGTCGACCGCCTCTCCGCGCTCCACACCTCGATCGACCTCGTGCGGCGCGGCGGAACCGTCTCGGTGTCCGGGGTCTACGGCGGCGCGGTCGATCCGCTGCCGCTGCTCACCATGTTCGACAAGCAGCTGCACCTGCGCATGGGCCAGGCCAACGTCCGGCGCTGGGTCGACGACATCCTTCCGCTGCTCACCGACGAAGACCCCCTCGGCGTCGACGACTTCGCCACCCACCGACTGCCCCTGGAGCAGGCGCCGGACGCGTACGAGATGTTCCAGAAGAAGCGGGACGGGGCCGTCAAGGTCCTCTTCACACCGTGACCGGACCGGACCCGCAGGCCAGGGCTGTGACGGGAGGGCGCCGCGGGCGGCGGGTGTCCCGGTGGCATGCCGGACGGGCCCCGGAGGGGTGATCAAGCCGACGGGGGGTAGTCCCCGCATGTGACCGTCGCGGCCGGGACCGTACCCGGTCCCGGCACCGCCCCGCGGGCATGACGTGCCCCGGCTCCGCGGCGGTCGGCCTCCCGGCAGTCTGCGCGTGGAACTCCGGAGCGCAGGCGGAAGGACCCGTACAGGAAGACAGGCAGGTCGGACCATGGCCAAGCAGCCGAAGGAATCCCAACCCCCGCACGGCGAGGGCCCCAGCCCCCACAAGGGCACCGAGCAGCACGGGTGGTCCCCCGACGTGGACAGCACCCGGCAGCAGGACAACCCGAGCGCCCACCGCTCCTTCCATCCCGACCGGTACGCACCCGCCAAGGGCCCCGGCCGCACCGTCTCGAAGGAGGAGGCCGGGAACCCGCACGGCGAGCCCGTCAAGAGCACGAGCCGCCGCGGCGAAGACCACAGCAAGGCGGGCAGCGACGACGACGGCATGCACGACACGGGACCGAAGGGCCGCTCCCGGCGCCCCAGCGGGACCAGGGACGCGTCCGCCGTTACCGGCGTCGACCCGCAGGACCCCCCGCCCGACAGCAAGGCCCACTGAACGCCTCTGCCCGGCCCGGCACCCCGGCGGCCCCGGGGTGCCGGGCCGGGCGCCGGCTCAGGCCGGGCGGCGCACGACCGGCGCAGATGTGGTTCCCGCCGCTGCCGAGGGTCCGCCCGTGGCTGCGGTCCCGCTCGCGGCGGCGGGGACCCGGAACGTCGAGGGGTCCGGGTACGTCGCCTTCTCGGCGCGGACGACCGCCTCGACCTCCTCACGGAACGCGGGCTCGAAGAGCTCCACGGCCTGGAGGAGCCGCAGCCCCTCCAGGGTCGGCTCCAGCAGCGGGCGGGCCATCCGGGAGCCGCCGCCGGCGATGCCGGTGAACCCCTTGCGCGCCGCCTCCAGCCGACCGCCCGCCCGGTCCCCCAGGCCCGCCGTCGCGTACCCGACGATCAACGCGAGGTCCGCGAGGAGCCGCCGGGCGCCGCGGACCATCTCCTCGGCGCCCTGCAGGGTCTGGATCGAGCCACCCGCCACGTTGAAGTCGTCGCTGGTCCGCCGGGGGCCGCGGGCCCCGTACACGGCGAGTGCCTCCTCGAAGAGCCGACCCGCCTCGTCGACGGCCTTCATCGCCGCCACCAGTTCATCGATGCCGATCTCGCGCTCCACGCTGCCTCCTGGTCCGGAACTGTGCTGCACCGACCGTAGGAGGCGCAGGCTCCGGTGCGGAACACCTGTGCGCTGTACAGTTCACCTACTTTTTCGGCCGCGGCCGAAACCGCCGGGGCGCAGGGCCCGGTCGTCCGGCCGCGGCCCCCGTGCCCGGGTCCGTTGCGCTCTCGACGGCGCCCCGGTCCGGCTGGCGGGTGCCTCCGGAGGGCAGCTTTCCGGCCATCGCCACGCCACCGTCGACGGCTCCCGCCCGATCGGCCCCCGCGCCGTCCGGCTGCGGACCGGGCCGGGCGGCGCGGACGGAAAGGCCTCCGGGACGGGGCGCGGACGTGGATACTCGGGGCATGGCCCAGACCACCATCCCCCCGCGCGCGTGCGGCCCCGGCCGCGGCGCGGGCTCCCGGGCGGCGTGAGGCGCGCGTGGAGCTGCACATCGACCACCGCTGGCTGCTGGAGCGTCAGGAAGCGCTGTTCAAGGACGTGGAGGTGGCGGACCACTCGGCTCTGGTCGCCGCCGTCGCCCGGCACCGGGTGAACACCCCCCGCCTGCGGGAGGACCGACCGGACGCCTACTGGCGCGCGGCGGCCCTGCTGGAGGCGATCGTCCTGCTGCGGCCGCTCCCCGACCAGAACGAGTACTTCGCCTACGGGGTCGCCGTCGCCTACGTCGAGGCCTGCGGCGGGGCGGTCGACGCCCCGTACGAGCAGTGGCGCGACCTGATCACCGACGTGCGGCGGCTGCGCGCCACCGTCTTCGACGTCGCCGACCGCCTGCGCTCCTGGCAGCGGTAGGGGCCGCTCAGCGCCTGCGCTGCGCGGCCTTGAGCGCGTCGTCGACCAGCCGGACCCCGCGGGCCAGTCGGCTGAGCTGCTCCAGCTCGACCGCGTACATGTGGATGGTGTTCTCGATCACGGAATCGGCCACGCCCAGCGTCGGGAGCTCGGCCCGGCTGGTCTGGAGGGCCACGCGGACGGCGCGCATCTCGTGCTGCAACTGGAGCTGCACGTGCCGGACGAGGATCGCGGGGTGGCGGTTGAGCGTCAGGTAGCTGGCGTAGCGGGCCGGGAGGAGCTCCCGGAGCCAGCGCGTGGCCGTGCGCTCCCAGTCGTGGGTCCCGGGGGGTTTGACCTGCATGGGCCAGTCGGGATTGCGCGTGATGGTGGCCGTCTGGGGCATTCTCGTCACTTCCGAGGGTGTCGAACTCTGATCGAGACGTGCTGGTGGGCGGCCCCGGCCCAGGGGTTGACCGAGGCCGCCGGGGCGCTCTGCGGGATCCGAAAGCCTGGACTCGGCACCCGGGTCGCGACCTGAGGAGGATCGTCGTGCCGGGTGTCTCTTCAGAAGGGCGTGGGGTCGCCCTCCTTGGCATCTGGTGGATCCGGAGCGCCGCCGCCAGTAAACATATATACCGTTGAGTACGCAAGCGTATGAAAAAATTCATGCACGCGGTGGCGTGAATACGCCCCTCGTCCACCCCGCCGAGAGTGGCCTTAGAGGAAGAATCCGTGCTGGTCAGCGACCTGCTCATAGCTTTCGAGCCGGGCCTGCGTCCGTTCCGGATCGGCATCGGCCATGGCTTGGAGCAGTGCGGCGGACAGCACGCCGGGCGCCGCGTACGAGTCGAACACCAGGCGGGATCCGGTGCCGGCCGTCAGCGATACGTCCGCTTCGTCCACCAGGGGCCCCAGCGTGGGGTCCGTGATGAGCACGACGCGCAGCCCCGTGCTGCGGGCCGCCCGGATCGCCGCCAGGGTCTCCTTGGCGTGCCGGGGCATCGCGAAGGCCAGGACCCAGGTGCCGCCGGCCGCCCGGGACTGGAGCAGGGCGTCGAAGGCGACGCTGCCGCCGCGCGTGACCAGCCGTACGTCGGGGTGGATGCGCCGGGCCGCGTACGCGAAGTACTCCGCCAGCGAGACCGAGATCCGCAGCCCCAGCACGGTCAGGGGCACGGAGGCCGCCAGCTCGCGGCCGATGTCCAGGACCTGGTTGGTGTCGGCCAGCAGCCGCCGCACGTTCTCCAGGTTCTCGATCTCGGCGTCCACGGCGGCCTGGAGCTCGTTGCGGCGGATCTGCTCACGGCTGTCCGGGGACCCGGCGACCGCGCTGAGCGCGATGGGCTGGAGCACGTCCCGCAGGGCGGGGTAGCCGCTGAACCCGAGGGACGAGGCGAACCGGGTCACGGACGGCTGGCTGACGCCCACCCGCTCGGCCAGCTCGGTGATCGACAGGAACGCCGCCTCGGTGAGGTGGTCGATGAGGTACTGGGCGATGCGGCGCTGGCCGGGGGAGAGCCTGCGGCCGTCGAAGAGCGCGAGGAGCCGGTCCGCCGGGGGTTTGCCGAGCTCCGCCGGCTGACGCCCGCTCGGCGTGATCGCAGCCGCCTGCGCGCGTGCCTGCTGCCCCGATGACACCGGAGGGCCTCCTTCTCATGTCACTCGTGTTCAAACATAGCTCACGCCCTGTGGTCGCCGACGCGCCGGACCGTCCCCGTCTCCGGCACGAGGGCCGGCCCGGGCCCTGACGGCGCGAACGCGCGGCGGGACCCGCACACTCCTGTGTGCGGGTCCCGTCCGAGCCGCTCGGGTCACTTCGCGGCGGGGTTCTCCCAGCGGTAGAACTCGTGGGCCATGGCGTCCTTCGGGCCGCGCCAGGTCTGCGGGTCGTGCGGGCTGATGTAGGCGGTGAGCCGGTCGCTGAGCTCCCGGAACTCAGGGTGCTCGGTGACCTGCGCGATGGCCGGTCCGGGCGGTCGCTCGGACTCGATCAGGTGGAGGTACACGTCGCCGAACTGGAACAGGCTGCGGCGCGAGACCCCGACGAGCTGGGGAAGCTCGCCCGCGTCCGAGTCGGCGAACAGCTCGGCGATGTCGGGGGCCGATCCCGGCGCCATGCGGGCGACGATGAGAGCGCGGTGCATCCGGTGTGCTGCCTTTCGCTTCGGGGGCGGTCGGGGCGGTCAGCGGCGGCTGACGGCGGGAGCACTGCTCTCGCGCTCGCGCTGCTCGATCTTGTCCCGGATGAGGGCCATCTGGACCTTGGAGTTGCGGTTGATGTTGTCGGTCATCCACGCGTCGTCGACCGGGGCCTCGGGCTTCATCGCGAAGTCCTGCGTCCACTTCATCCGCGTGCCGCCGCCGGGCACCTCGTCGTACTGCCAGTGGATGTCCATGTGCGCGAACGGACCGGTCTCGACCCGGCGGGCGCGCACGGTGCGGCCCTTGCGGTCGGCGGTCCGCTCCGACACCCAGCTCCACACCTGGCCGTTCTCGTCGGGGTGCATGGTGAGCCGGAAGCGGGTGGTGTCCCCCTCCTCCTCCAGGATCTCCAGCGAGGCGTACTCACTGAACAGCTGCGGCCAGTTGGGGAGGTCGTTGGTCACCTCCCACACCAGGTCCAGGGGGGCGTTGACGGTGATCTCGTTCTCGGTGTGGCCTGCCATCTCATGCTCCTGTCATCAGGCTGTTGTTGACGAGGTCGAGGAACTCGCCGGGGGTCTTGCAGCGGTCGGCGTCGCTGGGGAGCGCCCGTCCGCGCCGGTTCTCCAGCTCGCCGACGATCCCGAGCAGACCCAGCGAGTCGAGTCCGTACGACTCGAAGGGGGAGTCGGGACGGCTCGCCATCTCGGCGGGGTCGACGGTGATGCCGGCGGTCTTCATGAGGACGGCCAGCTCCTCCATCGTCAGTCGGTCGGACATGGTGGCGTCTCTCTTCCTGTGAGGGGACTGCGGCTGCTCTGCTACCGGGGCTCCGAGGACCCCCTGCGCAGGACGAGCGCGGAGTTCGAGCCCATGCGGCCGCGGCTGAGGACGAGCGCGGTGCGCAGTTCCGCGGGACGGGCGTTGCCCGTCACCACGTCGAGGTCGTGGCACACGTCGAAGACGTTCGGAGTCGGCGGGACGATGCCGTGCTCCAGTGCCAGGACCGCGGCGGCGGTGTCGAGGGCGGGGGCCGCGCAGTACGCCCTGCCGGTACCGGTCTTGGGCGCCGTGACCGGCACCCTGCGCGCGTGTGCGCCGAGGACGTCGGCGAGGGCCGCCGCCTCGGCCGCGTCGGCCTCCGGCGTGCCCAGGGCGTCCGCGAAGACCACGTCGACCTCCTGGGGTGCGCAGCCGGCCTCGCGCAGTGCGCCCCGGATCGCGCGGGCGAGGCCCTCCCCGGCCGCGTCGGGCCGCCGGGTGCCGGTGAAGGTGGCGGCGTGGCCGGCCAGAACGGCGCGTACGGTGGCTCCGCGGGCCAGCGCCGCCTCCTCGTCCTCGACGAGGAACATCGCGCCGCCCTCGGCGGGTACGAACCCGCAGGCGCTGGGGGTGAACGGCCGGTAGGCGCGCTCGGGGTCGTCGCTGGTGCTCAGTCCCTCGTACTCCAGCTGGCAGACGATGGAGTACGGCGCGAGGGGCGCCTCCGTCGCGCCGGCCAGCATCGCCCGGCTGCCGCGGCGGATCGCCCGGGTGGCGTGCGCGAAGGCGTCGAGGGAGCCGGCCTCGTCGCTGGCGACGACTCCGCAGGGCCCCTTGAGGCCGCGGCGGATGGAGATCTGGCCGGTGCTGGCGGCGTAGAACCAGGCGATCGACTGGTACGGGCCGACGAAGCGGGGGCCCTGCTCCCAGAGCCGCTGCAGCTCGCGCTGGCCGAACTCGCCGCCGCCGGACCCGGCGGCGGTGACGACGCCCACGGAGAACGGCTCGCCCTCGTAGTCCGCGCGGCCGAGCCGGGCGTCCTCCAGGGCCAGGTCGGCCGCGGCGAGCGCGTGGTGGGTGAACCGGTCCGTCTGCACGAGGAAGCGGTCCTCGACCATTGCACCGGGGTCGAAGCCCCGTACCTCGCCCGCGACGCGCAGCGGCAGGTGCTCGCACCCGGGCCGGGTGACGCGGTCCAGCACGCTGATGCCGGACTGGGTGGCCTTCCAGAAGGCGTCGGTGCCGACGCCGTTGGGCGCGACGACTCCGATGCCGGTGATGACCGTGCGGCTGCTCACGAGACCTCCTCCTTCGACCGGGTCATGACGACGGCGGACTGGAATCCGCCGAAGCCGCTGCCGACCGAGAGCACGCTGCGCAGCTTCCGGCTGCGGGCGGTGCGGGGCACGTAGTCGAGATCGCACTCCGGGTCGGGCGTCTCGTAGTTCGCCGTCGGCGGGACCACCTGGTGGGTCATGGCCAGGACGCAGGCGGCGAGCTCGATCGCGCCGATGGCGCCGAGGGAGTGCCCCACCATCGACTTGATGGAGGTCATCGGCGTCTTGTACGCGTGGTCGCCCAGGACCCGCTTGACGGCCGCCGTCTCGTGGCGGTCGTTCTGCTTGGTCCCGGAGCCGTGCGCGTTGACGTAGTCGAGGTCCGTCGGGGATATCCGGGCCTGGGCCAGGGCCGTTTCGATGGCCCGGGCCATCTCCAGCCCCTCGGCGGTCAGTCCGGTCATGTGGTGGGCGTTGCCGAAGGTGGCGTAGCCGTTGATCTCGCAGTACACGGTCGCCCCGCGGGCCCGGGCGTGCTCCAGCTCCTCCAGGACGAGGACGGCGCCGCCCTCGCCGAGGACGAAGCCGTTGCGGTCGGCGTCGAAGGGCCGCGACGCGTGGGCCGGGTCGTCGTTGTTCGGGGAGGTCGCCTTGATGGCGTCGAAGCAGGCCACCGTGATGGGCGAGACGGGTGAATCGGAGGCGCCGGCGATGCAGACGTCCATCCGGCCCTCCTCGATGGAGTGGACCGCGTACCCGATGGCGTCGAGCCCCGAGGTGCATCCGGTGGAGACGGTCTGCACCGGGCCGCGCGCACCCGTCTCCTCCGCGACGGCGGAGGCCAGGGTGGCGGGTGTGAACGCCCGATGCAGGAAGGGGTTGGCGAGCTTGTGGTCGACGTCCCACCAGGCACCCGACTGGCTGACGGCGACGTAGTCGTGCTCCAGGCGGGTGGTGCCGCCGACGGCGGTGCCCAGGGACACTCCGGTCCGCCAGGCCTCGTCGGTGGACAGGTCGAGGCCGGAGTCCCGCAACGCCTCGCGGGCGGCGACCAGGGCGAATTGGATGTACCGGTCCGCGCGGGCCGCCTCGCCCTCGGTGAGCCCGTGTTCGGCGGGGTCGAAGTCGACCTCGGCGGCTATCCGCGAGCGGAACCCGGCCGGGTCGAAGAGGGTGATGCCGCGGGTCGCCGTACGCCCGTTGGCCAGCAGGTCCCAGAAGGCCGTCACGCCGATCCCGCCGGGGGCGACGACGCCGACCCCGGTGACCGCCACCCGGCGGCGCGTCACGAGACCACCCCGGTACGGTCCGGGGGCTGCGCCCAGGCGGTGCTCTCCGGGTGCGGTGCCTCCTCGGTGTCCACGTGGCCCAGTTCCGGGCGCGGGGCGAGCGGCCCGAGGTGGAAGACCATCCGGGCCTCGGTGTCGCCGACGTTGCGGAAGCGGTGGCGCACGTTGAGCGGGACGAGGAGTCCCTGGTCGGTGCGGAGCGGGTGCGCCTCGCCGTCGAGGTCCACCTCCAGCCGGCCGGCGACCACGTACACGAACTCCTCGGAGTACGGGTGGTAGTGCTCGGCGATGGACTCCCCGGGGGCCATGATGGCCAGTCCCATGAAGCCGCTGGTGGAGCCGACCGAGGTGGGGGTGAGCACCGCCCTGAGGTCGCCTCCGCGCCTGCGGTTGGGCGGCGTCTCGCTGAGGTCCACGATGCGTGGGCGCTGATGGGTCATGGCTGGATTCCTCCTGGCGTGTGGTGAGCCTGGACGAGGCTGGGGTGGGGGGACCGGGGGGTCAGGACTGCGCCGGTGCCCGGCGGTCGGTGACCAGCTTCATGCTGCGGTGCGCGGCGCCGACCCGCTCGGCGGGTACGGCCGTCAGCCGCTCCAGCACCGCCGCCTTTCGGGGGTCCCGGATGCCGAAGGCCCTCTCGGGATCGGCGGCCGCGGGGCCGTGCACGTCGACCAGGCGCACGACGGTGTCGTCGCGCTGGAAGATGCTGCTGCGCACGGGGCTGTCGGGGCCGTGCGCCGCCGCCTCGTCCTCTCGGGCGAGGAACCGGGCCAGGGCCGGGCCGCAGCCGGGCTTGGCCGGGTAGAACAGCGCGTGCCGCGTCACGTCGGAGGCGTCCGGTCCGGTGGCGGCGACGTGGTGGACCGCGGGGATGGCGGCGCGCATGAAGAACATGCGGGCGGACTCGGGGTCGTTCAGGTTCCGGTCCTGCTCCAGATAGGGGTTGAGGGCCTCTTCGACGGCCCGGACCCCGGGTTGCTCGGAGACGTGGCGCAGGGCCGCCAACAGGTCGCCCTGCACCTCCACCGTCCGTACGACGCGGTTGCCGTGCATGAACAGGGTCGTCCGCAGGAGCCGGGTGTGGTCGTCGACCCGGGCCGCCGGTGAGGCGTAGCTGGACAGGAGGGCCGCGACCTTCTCCTCGGTACCCGGCTTGACGGTGAACGTCAGGGCGTGGCGCACGATGCCGGCGCCGAGGCGCGGCGCGTGCTGGAGCCGGGCGGCCGCCGGCCGGGCGGCCTGGTCGTAGCCGCGGCCGGTCTCGCGCAGGACCGTGAACTTGAGCGGGCGCATGGCGCGGGCGCAGGCGCCGAGCGGCTTCACCTGTTCGGCGTGGTGCTCGCTGTTCACCCAGGCGAGGTACTGCGGGGCGCTCTCCCACTCGCTGGTGATCAGCCACTGCGAAGGGTTCTCGAAGGACTGGCACAGTTGGTCGCTGATGTGACCGGGGACGGACGCGATGTCGTCGCGGAGCTTCTCGTACGCCTCGAAGAACTGCTGCTGGGTCCCCTCGTGGAGGTCCATCAGGAGGACGACCCGGAGCATGGAGCCGTCGAAGGCTGACTGCGACACCCGTTCGGACAGGGTGGTTGTCATCTACTCACTCCTTCATGAGGGGGTGGAGATCCATCGCGTACGGACCCCTCGTCCGTCACCGGTGGCGGTCCGCCCGGGGCCGGTGGCCGCCTGGGTCGTGCACGGCGGGCCGGCGCGTCTCGGGGGGAGCCGCTGTCGCTCATCGTCATCCGGGAGGGGACGTACCGCTACATGTCCGGATCAAGCGGGTGACAACCGGCGAATCAACCGGGCCTGATCTTCGATCGGGGGCATAAAGACTCCACTCCCCCACACAGAAAACAGGAGCCCGCAGCTGATGGAAGACAACGCCGATGTTCGCGTACCGGTTCTCGTCGTGGGCGGCTCTCTCGTGGGCCTGTCCACCTCGCTGTTCCTGAGCCGCCACGGAGTGAGGCACCTGCTGGTCGAGAAGCACTCCGGTACTTCCGCGCACCCGCGCGGCCGGGGCATCAACGCCCGGACGATGGAGCTCTTCCGTACCGCGGGAGCCGAGCACGCGATCCGCCGGGCGGCGTCCGTGCTGGAGGGCAACCAGGGCATCCTGCAGACCCACTCGCTGACCGGTGACGACCACAAGTGGCTGGTCAAGGCCATCGACCCGTCCGGGGCGCTGAGCCGTTTCAGCCCGACCGGCTGGTGCCTGTGCAGTCAGAACAACATCGAGCCGGTGCTGGCAGAGCAGAGCCGCGCGCAGGGCGCGGATGTGCGCTTCTCGACGGAGCTGATGAGCTTCGACCAGGACGCCACGGGGGTGAGCGCCGTGGTCAAGGACCGGGAGACGGGTGAGCACACCACCGTGCGCGCCGACTTCCTGATCGCCGCGGACGGACCGCGCAGCCCCGTCCGGGAGGCCCTGCGCATCCCCCAGACGGGGAACGGCGAGCTGTTCCACAACGTGAGCATCACCTTCCGCTCCGAGCGGCTCGCCGACGTCCTGGGCGATCTGCGCTTCATCATCTGCTACCTGATGAAGCCGGGCGCGGACGGGGCGCTGCTGCCGGTGGACAACGACGCGCACTGGGTCTTCCACGCGCCCTGGCACCCGGACCGGGGCGAGACCCTGGAGGACTTCACCGACGAGCGGTGCGTGGAGCAGATCCGCAACGCGATCGGCGTACCGGACCTGGACGTGGAGATCGGCGGGAAGGCACCGTGGCACGCCGCCGAAAGGGTGGCGCAGCGGTACTCGTCGGGCCGGGTGTTCCTGGCCGGCGACGCGGCGCACGAGATGTCGCCCACCGGTGCGTTCGGCTCCAACACCGGTATCCAGGACGGGCACAACCTCGCCTGGAAGATCGCCGCGGTACTCGACGGCTCGGCCGGCCGCGGCCTGCTGGACACCTACGAGGCCGAGCGGCTGCCGGTGGCGCGGGCCACGAGCGAGCGGGCGTCGGCCCGTTCGGCGGAGCACAGCCATCCGGGGTACGCGCCCCCGCCCACCATGGGCGGCGGGCCCGGCAGCGGTGTCCTCACCACGGCGATGGGCTACTGCTACCCGCAGGGCGCGGTCGTCGGCGGCGATCCCGGCCGGCCCGTCATCCCGGAGGCACTGCGGCTGAAGGGGGACGCGGGCACCCGGGCCCCGCACATGTGGCTGACCCGTTCGGGTGAGCGGATCTCCACGCTCGACCTGTACGAGCGGTCCTTCGTCCTGCTCAGCGGCGCGGGTACGCCCTGGCAGGAGGCGGCCGCGCAGGCGGCCGGTCAGCTGTCGGTGCGGCTGGACGCCTACACGATCGGCTCCGGCCGGGGGGCGGACCTCGTCCAGGACGGCGGCGCCGACTGGGCCGAGGTGCACGAGATGAGCGCCGAGGGCGCGGTGCTCGTACGCCCGGACGGGTTCGTCGCGTGGCGCTCCGAAGGGGCGGTCACCGACCCCCGGGCGGTGCTGCTCGAAACCCTCTCGACGGTGCTGCGCCGGGCGTGAGCGCCTCGTCCCCCCTTCCGCCGGCCGTGCGCGCGGCCGGCGGAAGGGGTTCAGCGGCAGGCCCAGCAGCCTGCCCAGCAGCCGGCGTCGGCGCGGGCGGCGCGGCGGCCGCGGTGTCCGGGACCGGCGGCCTTCGGTTCGGCCGCGTCGTGGCCGTTGCCGGTCCGGCGCGCGTAGCAGGCGACGACGACCGCGATGGCGGCCAGTTCCTCGGGGGCGGCGACGCCCCTCTCCACGCGGATCAGGCTCGCCGCCGCGACGGTCGGGGCGAGCCCGCCCGGCTGGGCTGCCGGGTCCGGCGGGACCGTGGGGTCCGGCTGGACTGTCGTGCCCGGCTGGGCTGTCGGCGCGGTCGCGGCATCCATCGACATCGGCACGGCCTCTCGTACGGGGGCTGCCCGTGCGCCCGGTCGCCGCGCGAGGGGCGGACCGGCCCGGCGCTGACGCGGGCGGTGCACGGGTGGCGCGGCGCGCTGACGGGAGGGTTTCCGCTGCTGCGAACCGGCCGGCGGATTCTTGTCGGGTCATCAGGACCCCTGACGCGACCGACGCTACAAGCGCCCGCCGGACCCGGCACTCCGGAGCGGCCCCGCCAGCGGGCACCCCGGCGCAGGGCCGTTCGGGTGTACCCGACGCCCTCCGCGGCGGGACATCCGTCCGCGGCGGGGCATCCGTCCGCGCCCTCGGGGCTGTCCGCCCACGGGGCGCCGGCCGCGCCCTCGGTGCCGTCGGCGGCCCGCGCCGCGTCCGCCCACCGCGCCGCCCCCGCGGCGTCCTGCGCCTCCCGGGCCGTCCCCGGGGCCCCGCTCCGGAAGGAGGGCCGGCCATGAGCGGTTACCAGCCCCTGCTCTGCCGTGGTTGTTCCGGTCACCTGTACGCCGTGTGCACCACGGACCGGGCCGGCGGCAACGCGGCCGGGCAGTGGGAGGTCGACCACGAGACCCCGGCGCCGTGCCCCCTCGCGGGGCTGCTGCCCCTGACGGGGACGGCCGCGGCCGTCCACGACCTCCCCGGAGCCGACGAGGTGCTCTGGCCTCCCGCCTGACGCACCGCACGTTGGGCCGCTCGGGTGACGCGCCCTCCCCTCCCGCCCTCCCGGACCCTGCCGGGACCGGGCGACGGGGCGGTGCCCGGCGGCCCCGATCCGCCGCGGACCGGCCGCCTCCCCGTCCTGCCCGTCGACGGTGAAGGCGCCCCGTGGTCAGATGCGTTGCGCCCGGTGGAGGAGGGTGTGCAGCCCGTGCGGGCGCAGGGCGGCGCGGGCCGCGTTCGCCCCGGGCGCGCCGTGGACCCCTCCGCCCGGGTGGGCGGCGGCGGAGGCGAGGTAGAGGCCCTTGACGGGGGTCTCGGGCCGTCCGGTGCCGGGGGTCGGGCGGAAGACCGTCTGCTGGTGGAGGGCGGTGGTGCCGTTGTTGATGGCGCCGTTGTGGAGGTTCTCGTTCATGGCCTGGAGGGTGGTGGGCGCCAGAATCCGGCGGGCTCCGATCAGCGCGCGGAATCCGGGCGCGTACCGCTCCACCTGCGCTTCGACGCGGTCGGCCATGGCTTCCTGTTCCCGGGTGTCCCAGCGGCCGGTGATGCCGTCGGGGCCGGCGTCGGAGGTGATGCGCTGCGGGAGGTGGGTGTAGGCCCAGGCCGACTCCGTGCCGGCGGGCGAACGGGTGGGGTCCGCGGTGGTCATCTGGCCGAACAGCGCGAACGGTTCGTCGGGGACCTGTCCCGCGGCGATCTGCGCGGCGAACCGGGTCAGGCCGTCGACGCCGTCGGCCAGGTGGACCGTCCCGGCTCCGGACGCCTGCGGCGCCGTCCACGGCACCGGGCCGGTCAGCGCCCAGTCCACCTTGAAGGTGGCGAAGTCCCACTGGAAGCGTTCCAGGTCCCGCAGGAGGCGGGCCGGCAGGTGCTCCTCGCCGACGAGCTCGCGGTACAGGGCCGGCGCCGAGGTGTCGGCCAGCACGGCCCGCCGTGCGTCGACGCCCTCCCCGCCGGCCGTCCTGACGCCCACGGCCCGGCCGCCCCGTACGACGACGGAGGCGACCCGCTCCCCGCACCGCAGCACGCCGCCGCGGCGCCGCAGGCGGCTCACGAGCGCGGCGGTGAGCGCGCCCGCCCCGCCGACGGGCACCGGGAAGCCGTGGCTCTGTCCCAGCATCGACATCAGCCAGCCGAAGCCGCCGCTGCCCGCGGCCTCCGGGGACAGGTCGGCGTGCAGGGCGTTGCCGGCCAGCAGGAGCCGGCCGCCCTCTCCGGCGAACTGCTCCTCGCCCAGGCGGCGCACCGGAAGGGCCAGGTCGCGGGCCAGCCGCAACCCGCCGGCGGCCCGGAGCCGGGCGGCCAGGCGCAGTCCGGAGCGGACCGGCGGGAAGGGGGTGAAGAGGGCCTGGACCACGTCGGGGCCCACCCGCGTCCACACCTCGTACAGGGCCTGCCAGGCGTCCGCGTCGGCCGGCGCGAACTCGGCCAGCCCGGCCGAGGTCTCCTGGGCGCGGCGGTGCAGCACGGCGCACCGTCCGTCACGCAGGGGATGGGCCAGTACGGACGGGGCGTGGCTCCACCGCAGGCCCTCCGCGGCGAGGTCGAGGCGGGCGAGGACCGGGGAGGCGGCGGCCAGCGGATAGAAGGAGCTGAACAGGTCTGAGACGTGGTCGGGGTGGACGCCGCGGTCGCTGCGGACGGCGCCTCCCGGCTCCGGCTGCGCTTCCAGTACCTCCACGCTCCAGCCCGCGTCGGCCAGCAGGTTCGCGGCCACGAGGCCGTTCGGGCCCGCGCCGATCACCACCGCGTCAGGCATGGCGGGCTTCGGTGCGGTCCCGCTCCACGACCTCGGCCAGGCGGGCCAGCATGCCGCGGTGCCGCAGTTGGAGCAGCGCTTCGCTGACGGAGTTGTGCAGGGCGCCGCCGAGGCCGCGCAGCGGGTGCTCGTCGCAGATCACGAGGGTCTCCTCGCCCCAGGGACGGAGCTGCAGGAAGATCCTCGCCGTGCCCAGCGCCTTGGCCGACGCCTCCAGCTCCAGCTCCCGGCCGGTTTCCCGGTGGCGCACCGTCGTCACCCCCTCGGCCGACCACGGACCCAGGCGTACGGTGTACCGCAGCCGGGACCCGACCTCGGGCCAGTCCCGGTCGAGGGGCGCGGACGTGGAGGGGCCCACCACCCACTCGCCGTACCGGGTGGGGTCGGCGAGCACCGCCCAGACCGCTTGCGGGGGGCGTCGGATCAGCTGATGACGGACGGCCATGGGATGAGCCCTTCTGCCGGGACGGAGGGTTGCTCCTGCTGGTGCCACCGGGATGTCACGGTCATGGTGCGGGTACCCGCGGAACCTCGCATCTCACCCGTACCGGCTCGCGCGGCCGGGGAGACGGGACCCGGACGGTCTCCGGAGCGGATCGTCCTGGTCCCCATCTCGGTCCCGGCGCCACGACCGGACGGTACGGCTCCGCGCCCCGGCACGGGCGGCGCGCCGGTGGGCCGCGCCCCGGACGCGGGGGCGGCCCACCGGTTTCACACCGTGGTCAGGGAGCTTCGGAGGTGTCAGGGCTGTCCTGCTCCTCACGGCCGAGACCGGGGCGCTGCCGCTTGGCCGAGTGGCCCCCGGCATCCGCTTCGCTCCCGCCCGGTCCGTGCGCCACGGCTTCGTCCGCCTGCTTCCTGGCCTCGCGGTCGCCGCTCTCGCCCTCTGCCTCGGACGGGGTGGTCCGCGGGTGCTTCCGCGGCTTCTCCTGGTCGGTCATGGTGGTCTCCCTCGGTGGTGCGGTCCTCCGGCGACTACCCCGTCCCGTGCCCCTCAGACGTTCGCCCCCGGCGCTCCGGCCGACGCGTGCCGGCTCAGAGCCATCCGTTGCGGCGGAACGCCCGGTAGAGGGCGCCCGACGCTGCCGCCATGATGCCGACGGCCAGCGGGTAGCCGTAGCTCCAGCCGAGCTCCGGCATGTGCTCGAAGTTCATTCCGTAGACGCCGGCGACCATGGTGGGGACCGCGAAGATCGCCGCCCAGGCCGAGATGCGCCGCATGTCGTCGTTCTGCCAGGTGCCCACGCGGGCCTGCTGGGCGTCGAGCACCGAATTCAGCAGCTCGTCGAGGGTGCGCACCTCGGTGTCGGTGCGGTGGAGGTGGTCGGCCACGTCGCGGAAGTACGGCAGGACCCTCGGTGAGAGGTCCTCTCCTTCCTCGCCGAGGCCCCGTAGGAGACTGTGCAGCACGGGGACGAGGGGCTGGACCGCGTCGCGGAATTCGCGCACCTCGCGCTTGAGGGAGTAGATGTCCTCGGTGTGGTCCACGCGGGACGTGGAGAACACCCGGTCCTCCAGTCCGACCAGCTCGGCGCGGACGCGTTCGGCGGCGTCGCTGTAGGCGTCGACGGCCACGTCCAGGACCGCGTGCAGCACGGCGAGCGGCCCGAAGCGCAGCAGGGCCGGGTCGGCGTCCAGTCTGCGGGCGGCCTCGGCGGCGGGGTCGACGTCCCCGTGGCGGACGGTGAGGACGTACCGGGGGCCGACGAAGAGCATCATCTCGCCGGTCTCCACCGCGGTCTCGTCTTCGACGTACCAGAGCGTCTTGAGGGCGACGGCGAGGACGTCGCCGAACCGCTCGCGCTTGGGACGCTGGTGCGCCTGCACCGCGTCCTCCACCGCCAGCGGGTGCAGGCCCAGCTCCGCCGCGAGTTCCGCCAGCTCGGACTCCTGCGGATCGACCAGCCGGATCCAGCCGAACTCGCCCTCGCCGAGGTCCCGCAACCGCTTCAGGACCACCCTGCACGCCTCGTCGCCGAGACCGCACTCCACCGTCTCCGCGGCGCCCGAGCGCTCCTCGTACATCACACATTCCATGTCACGCTCATGCTTCGGCGCGGCGCGTTCATGCGGGCCGGGGGGTGGGCCTGCTCACACCCCGGCCCGGGGACCGCCGTCCCGTGCGGGCCCGCCGGGCCGGCCGGTCAGGCGGTGCGGGCCTGGCGCAGCGGCGCTCCCGCCGCGTGGAGGCTGGCCAGGGTCTGCCGGTAGGAACCGATCAGGCTGGTCTCCAGGTAGCTGACGCCCAGCTCACGGCAGTGGCTGCGGACGATGGCCTGGGCCCGGCGCAGGTGCGGGCTGGGCATGCTCGGGAAGAGGTGGTGCTCGATCTGGTAGTTCAGACCGCCGAGCACCAGGTCGGTGAACCGGCCTCCGCGCACGTCGCGCGAGGTCAGCACCTGGCGGCGCAGGAAGTCCGGCCGGTCCGCGCCCCGCAGGACCGGCATGCCCTTGTGGTTCGGGGCGAAGATCGAGCCGAGGTAGACGCCGAAGAGGCACTGGTGGACGAAGAGGAAGGCGACCGCCTTCCCGGGGGGCAGCACCAGGAACAGCGCGCCGAGGTAGGCGCCCGTGTGCGCGACCAGGAGGGCTGCCTCCCACCCGCGGTTCTTGAGCGTGCCGCCGAACAGCGAGCGCATCCCGGACACGTGCAGGTTGAAGCCCTCCAGGGTGAGGAGGGGGAAGAAGAGGAACGCCTGGGAGCGGCCGAGGAGCCGGGGCAGTCCCCTGGCGGCCCGGGCCTGGCCCTGGGTCCAGACGAAGATGTCCGGATCGAGATCGGGATCGAGCTCCTCGTGGTTGGGATTGGCGTGGTGGCGGGTGTGCTTGTCCTGCCACCAGCCGTACCCCATGCCGATGCCGAGGTTGCCGGCGATGCGCCCGGACAGTTCGCTGGCCCGGCGCAGGCGGAAGACCTGGCGGTGCGCGATGTCGTGCGCCAGGAGGGCGACCTGCCCGAAGACGACGGCGAGGAAGCCCGCGGCCGCCAGCGTCCACCAGCTGTCGCCGATCAGCACGAAGGCGGTCCAGCCGGCGGCGTACAGGGCCGTCACGAGCGCGATGCGGAGCGCGTAGTAGCCGGGGCGGCGAGCCATGAGCCCGGCGGCCTGGATCTTCTTGGAGAGGCGGGCGAAGTCGCTCCCCGTCTCCGGCTCTCCGGGCGGGGGGCGCACCGTCTGCTGGGAATTCATGTCCGAAGTCACTTTCCGTAGGTGTCGGGCCGCGACCGGGGCCCGGCTGCTCGGCGGAGGGCCGGCGCCCGCCTCGTACTGCGCCTACCCGGAATGACGGAAGTGACGTGCGGCCGCACCGACGGGTTGCGAAGCCGCCGCGGCCCGGACGCGGCTTCCGACCGGTCAGACGCCGACCGCTTCCTCCATCTCCTCCTCCGTCTCCTCCTCTTTCTTCACGCGTCGCGGGTCGGCCGGGTGCGGTGCGGAGGGCGGCTGCACGGCGGCGCGACGGTGTTCGACGAGCGCGGCCGCGGCGGTGAGCAGCAGGCCGAGGACCAGCCACAGGACGAGGGTCCACACCTGGTGGGAGAGGCCGTCGTGGCCGAAGTAGAGGAGGCTGCGCAGCCCCTCGACGTATCCGGCGCCGTTCCAGAAGGCGTGCAGGGCGCCGAAGAAGCCGTCCTGGAGCTCGGGGCGGAACAGTCCGCCCGAGCTGGTGAAGTTGAGCATCACGAAGAGCACCATCATGGCCAGCGTCGTCCAGCGCTTGAGGAAGGTGTGCAGACCCACCCCTGTGAAGAGGATGCCGGCGGAGTAGAGCCAGCTCAGGCCCCAGACCCCGGTGAGGCCGTGGTGGGCGAGGTGGAAGACGGGCCCGGCGAGCAGGGCGCCGATGGCGCTGACGGCGCCCGAGACGCCGACCACCAGCAGGGCGCGGCCGCGCATGCGCAGCGCGGCTCCCGCGCCGCCGAGAACGGCCACCGACGCGTACGAGCCGATGCTGACCGCCACGAGCAGGAAGAACAACCCCTGGCCGGCGGGGTCGTCGGCGACGGTGGGCACGACATCGGTGACCTCGAGCGGAGCGCCCTGCCGGGCGGCGACCGGGGTGAAGACCTTCTCCGCCACGGTGGCGCCCGTGTCGGAGGCGGCGGTGGCGACCAGCAGTTCCGGCGCGGTGTCGTTGAGCACGTAGGCGCCCGTGATGCGGCGGTGCCGCAGCGCGTCGACGGCTTCGGCGCGGTCGCCGAGTGTGCGTACGTCCAGTGCCCCGCCGGCCTCGTCCTCGACCGTCTGGGCGAAGACCATGGCCCGGGGGCCCTCGCCCACCACGGCGACCGGCAGGTGGTGGGGCTCCGGCTGGACGAAGGCGCCCATGTAGGCGAGTCCCATGCCGAGACACATCAGCAGCGGAGTCAGCAGGTGGGTGAGTACGTGGCGCAGCGCGGGATCGCGCGGGCGCCCGCCGGCGGCGGCCGGGCCGGATGCGATCCGCGGCTCACGGGGGGCGTGCCCCGCGGCGTGATGGCGGACGGGCGGGTGAGCGGGGGTGCGACCGGGTGCGTGACCGGACATGCGAGTGGACCTCCGGTGTCGGCGCGGGCCGCACGGCGGCGTACACCCACACATGGTTGGCATATACAACTTCCTATTGAGTTGTACCATACAACTACATGGCGAGAGGAGCCACCGTGGCCACGGACACGACCGGCGCGGACCGCCCGGACGACGGGCGGCGGGAGGCGGCCGTCGAGACGATCCAGCACCAGATGACCTCCTTCGCCCGGCGGGCGCGCTCCGCCGCCGCGCGGATGCACCCGGAGCTCTCCCTGGTCTCCTTCACCCTGCTCAGCCACCTGGAGGAGCGGCGCGGGTGCCGCGCCCGCGACCTCGCCGACCACTACGCGCTGGACAAGTCCACGGTCAGCCGCCAGGTGGCCGCGCTGGAGCGGGCGGGGCTGGTCGAGCGGGGCACCGATCCGCGGGACCAGCGGGTGCAGGTACTGGAGCTCACGGCCGCGGGTGCGGCGATCCTGGCCCAGGTGACGCGCGACCGGCGGGCGGTGTTCCACGAGCGCCTCGCGGACTGGGACCCCGACGACCTGGACCGCTTCGCCGCGTACCTCACGCGCTACAACGGGACGGCCGAGCCGCCGGGAATGCCGCCGCCCAATTAGTTGCTATGTACATCGACCAATGGGCGCCGGACTCCGCAGCCGGCGCTGCCCGACCCCAGGAGAAACACATGTCGGACCAGCCCCAGGCACAGCCCGCAGACGTCGTCGCACGGCTGCGCGCCACCTTCGCCACCGGCCGCACGAAGCCCCTGTCCTGGCGCACCGCCCAGCTCGATGCGCTGCGGACGCTGCTGACCGAGCGCGGCGACGAGCTGGCCGCCGCGCTCCGCGCCGACCTCGGCAAGAGCCGCGCGGAGGCGTACCGCACCGAGATCGACTTCACCGTGCGCGAGATCGACCACACCCTGGAGCACCTGGCCGGCTGGCTGGCCCCCCAGTCCGCCCCCGTACCGGAGCGGCTCCACCCCGCGGTCGCCCACACCGTGCTGGACCCGCTCGGCGTGGTGCTCGTCATCGCCCCCTGGAACTACCCCGTCCAACTGCTGCTCGCCCCGGTCGTCGGCGCGCTCGCCGCCGGCAACTGCGTGGTGGCCAAGCCCAGCGAACTGGCGCCCGCCACCTCGCGCGCCGTCGCCGACCTCCTGCCGCGATACCTGGACACCGACGCGGTGGCCGTGGTGGAGGGCGCCGTGCCGGAGACCACCGAGCTGCTCGCCCAACGCTTCGACCACATCTTCTACACCGGCAACGGCCAGGTCGGCCGGATCGTCATGAGGGCCGCCGCCGAGAACCTCACCCCGGTCACGCTCGAACTCGGCGGCAAGTCGCCCGCCTTCGTCGACCGCGGCACCGACCTGGGCGTCGTGGCCGCCCGGCTCGCGTCCACCAAGTTCATGAACGCGGGCCAGACGTGCGTGGCTCCCGACTACGTGCTGACCGACCCCGAGACCGCCCGGGAGCTGGAGAAAGCGCTCACCACCGTCCTGCACGGACTCTACGGCGACGACCCCGCGGCCTCCCCGGACTACGGCCGGATCGTCAACGAGCGGCACTTCGACCGGCTGACGGGCCTGCTCGACTCCGGCCGCACCGTCGTCGGCGGCGGCCACGACCGGTCCGAGCGCTACATCGCCCCGACCGTCCTGGCCGACGTGGCACCCGACTCCCCCGTCATGCGCGAGGAGATCTTCGGCCCGATCCTGCCCGTGGTGGAGGTGGCCGGGCTGGACGAGGCCATCGCCTTCATCCGCGACCGCGACAAGCCGCTGGCCCTGTACGCCTTCACCGAGTCCGCCACCACGCGCGACCGCCTGACCCGGGAGACCTCCTCGGGCGGCCTGGCCTTCGGCCTGCCCGTGGCCCACCTCACCGTCTCCGACCTGCCGTTCGGCGGAGTGGGCGAGAGCGGCATGGGCAGCTACCACGGCCGCTACTCCCTGGAGGCCTTCAGCCACCGCAAGGCGGTGCTCGACAAGCCGCTGGGCTGACGGGCCCCTCTCCGGGCTCCCGCCGATCCACGCCCGGTGCCGGCCGCTCGGGGTCAGGTCTGCGAGGCCGGGGTCGGGACCGCCGCGGGCCGGTGCCGGGCCCACGCCGGCGGATCGGTCGGAACCGGGCGGGATGGACGGGCCGAGTCAGGGCAACAGCAGGACATGGCTGTCCTTCGAAAGCTCGCCCGTCCCCTGCTCGCCGCCCCGCTGGTCTCCGGCGGACTGCGCACACTGCGCCGCCCCGAAGCCGTGGCGGAGCTCGCCCGACCCGTCGCCCGCGCCGTCGGGGACCGCATCCCGGCCCTGGCCGCGGACCCGCTCCAACTGGTGCGCGCCACCGGCGCCGTCCAGCTCGGGGCGGGCCTGCTGTTCGCGACCGGCCGCGCCCCGCGCCTGGCCGCGCTGACGCTGGCCGCCACGCTGGTGCCGACCGCCCTCGCCGACCACGCCTTCTGGACGGAGGAGGACAAGGAGGAGCGCGCGCGGCAGCGCGCCCTCTTCCTGACGGACCTCTCCCTGCTGGGAGGACTGCTCATCGCCGCCGCCGACACCCACGGGAAGCCCTCGCTGGCCTACCGCTCCCGGCACGCGCTCGACCACGCGCACCCGGTGCGGGCCGTCCGCCGCCCCGTCGAGGCCGCCGCGGCGGTCACCGCCGCCCGCGCGAAGGCCGTGGCGAGCCCCCTCCTCGACCGGTGACCCACCGGTACGGCCGGGGCTCCCCCGGCCGTACCGGCTACCCTGCTGCCCGGCGGGGCGCGCGCGCCCGCGGACACCCAGGAGGAGCACCCGTGCCCGAACGACGTCCGGGGAACCGGCCCACCCTGGAGGCGGTGGCCGCCCTCGCCGGAGTGTCCCGGGCCACGGCCTCACGCGTCGTCAACGGCGGTGACGGGGTCCGCGCCCCTCTGGCGGGACGGGTGCGCGACGCGATCCGGGACCTCGGGTACGTGCCCAACCACGCGGCCCGCACGCTGGTCACCCGGCGCACCGGCGCCGTCGCGGTGATCATCGCCGAGCCCGAGATCCGGATCTTCTCCGACCCCTACTTCTCCCGCCAGATCCGCGGCATCAGCAAGGAGCTGACGGCGCACGACACCCAGCTCGCGCTGCTGCTCGTGGAGGACCGGGGGGACTACGACCGCATCGAGCGCTACCTGGCCGGCGGCCACGTGGACGGCGCGCTGGCCTTCTCCCTCCACACCGACGATCCGCTGCCCGCGATCACCCGGCGCATCGCCGTGCCCACGGTCTACGGCGGGCGGCCGGGCTGGCCCGGGGACGTGCCGTACGTCGACGCGGACAACCGCGGCGGCGCGCGCGAAGCCGTACGGTACCTGCTGGCCCGGGGGCGGAAGCGGATCGCGCACATCGCCGGCCCCCTCGACCAGACCTCGGCGGCCGACCGGCTGAGCGGGTACCGGGACGTGCTGCCGCAGGCCGATCCCGCGCTGGTCGCCGAGGGGGACTTCACCGCGGCCGGCGGGGCCCTCGCCATGGAGCGGCTGCTGGACGGCGCCGCGGGGATCGACGCGGTGTTCGCGGGGAACGACCTGATGGCGACGGGCGCGCTGCGGGTGCTGCGGGAGCGGGGCCTCGCCGTACCTCGGGACGTGGCCCTGATCGGCTTCGACGACACCGAACCGGTGGCGGAGGCGACCGATCCGCCGCTGACGACCGTACGCCAGGACATCGAGGGCATGGGGCGGCTGATGGCCCGACTGCTGCTCGGCATCCTGAACGCCAACGGGGGCGGGGGCGGGCGCGCCGTACCCGGACCGGTCGTGACGCCCACCTCCCTGATCCGCCGCGCATCGGCGTGAGACCGGGGCGGGGCGTCGGGGCGACGGCGCGCGGCGCCGAGTCGCGCCCGGGCATTCGGTCCGCCTTCTCCTAATATCGGCGCAGTCAACCCGATGTTCAGGGGCCCGGAGCCGGGCAGGACAGGCGCCGGGGCCTCCTGCGGTGAGGAGTTCCATGCCCCGCGCCCGCGCCCACCGGTCCGCCGCCGTGTCGGCATGGCTGATCGCCTCCGCCCTCGCCCTCACCGCGGCGGGACCCGCCCCGGCCTTCGCCGCGCCGGGCTCCCGCGCCGTCCCCGCCGTCCCCGCAGTGCCCCGCGTCCCCTCGGGCGCCGCCGGCCACGACGGCGGTCCGGCACCGGGGCCCGGCGAGGCCGCCGTGCTCGGCGCGGAGCACGCCCGGGTGCACGCGCGGCTGCGGGAGGCGGTCAAGGGCACCCAGGGCTATCCGCAGTCGAAGCGGACGGCGAGCCTGAGCGCCCACGAACAGTCCCAGCTCAGCGCCAACCGGGCGTTCCGGGCGGCGGAGTCCGGCCGCTTCGCGCAGTACTTCCCGTCGCCGGACTTCGGGGTGCACGTCGCCCAGCTGCCGACGGGCAAGGTGCTGCTCTTCTCCTTCGAGCGGGTGGAGGCCGACCCCACCAAGGAGACGGGGCCCACCAGTACGGTCGGGCGCACGAACGCGGGCCGCGGCTATCTCTGGGACCCGGCCAGGGGCACGGGGGCCACCGCCTTCAAGAAGGTCGCCCCGCCGGTCGTACTGGTGCCCGACGGCGCGTACGCCCCCCGTCCGGCGCCCTTCTTCTGCGCCGGACACGCCTACCTCCCCAACGGCATGGTCGGGGTCTTCGGCGGGAACGTCGGCGGGAAGGGCGGCAGCGGCGCCAGACTCTCCTTCGTCTTCGACCCGTGGACGGAGAACTGGTACCGCAACCGCGACATGTCCGTGGGCCGCTGGTACCCCTCGGCGGTGACCGGGGCGGACGGCCGCCAGATCATCATGTCCGGCCAGTCCGAGCGCGGTACGGGCACGCCCACTCCGGTGGTGGAGCGGTTCCCCGCCCTGAGGCACGCGGTGCCCCGGCGCCCGTTCGACATCCCCGTCGGGCTCTCCGTCGACCGGCTCCGCTCCGACGCGCCGTTCCGCAACGACTACCCGCACCTGTTCTCCCTGCGGGACGGGATGATCTACGGCCTCGGACGCGACGCCGACCAGCAGTGGCTCTTCGACCCGGTCAAGGAGGTCCGCACCGACCTGCCCCGGCGGCCGGCCGACTTCCGGGGTTACGGCTCTGCCGTGCCGCTGCCCGCCGGGTACCGCGGCCCGGACTCCGTCCTGGTCCTCGGGGGCGACCCGCGCGACCCGTCGACGTACCGGCTGTCCGGCGGGCGCTGGACCACCGAGGAGCCCAGGGCCTTCGGCCGCACCCAGGACGACACCCTGATCCTGCCGGACGGCACGCTGCTCACCGTCAACGGGGCGCTCGACACCCGGGACTACGGACACGGCCCCTTCAACCCCCGGGCGGACCCGAAGTACCGGCAGGTCGAGCTGCGGGACGCGCGCGGCCACTGGCGGCTCGGCCCCGCGCAGCGGCTGCCGCGCGGCTACCACTCGAACGCCCTGGTGCTGCCGGACGGCCGGGTGATGGTCACCGGCGACGAGCTCCAGCAGATCGCCAACGACCCGGACATCGACGACGCGATGGACGGCAGCATCGAGCTGTACGAACCTCCCTACCTGCACCGGGGCGACCGGCCGGCCCTGGACCGGGTCCCGGCGGGCGAGCTCGGCCACGACGAGGCCTTCGAGGTCACCAGCTCCACCCCGGCCGACGTGAAGCGGGCGGTGCTGCTGGCGCCGTCGACGGTGACGCACTCGGTGAACACCAGCCAGCGCCACCTGGAGCTCCGGATGACCGGCGCCCGGGGCCGGGTGATCGGGCTCAGAACCCCGCCGACGGCGGCCGACGCGCCGCCCGGGTACTACATGCTGTTCCTGCTCGACGCGAAGGGGGTGCCGAGCGCGGCGAAGTGGGTGAAGCTCGGCCTCTGACCGGAGCACGACTGGCCGGCGGCCCAGGTGCTCAGGGGTGCGGCGGGCCGAAGCGCACGACGGCGGTGCGGCCGGTCGTCCGCAGCAGGCGCCTGAGCGGGCCCACCGCCAGGGCCGCGTCGTACGGGGCCAGCTCCTCGGGGGCGTCGGCGCCCGCGGGCCGTTCCAGTACGGCGGACCCGTCCAGCGCGACCACCAGCAGGGTCTCCCCCGGCCGGGCGGCGAGGGCGACGCGGCCGCGCACGACGGCGGTCCCGGCCCGCACCGCACCCCGCCGGTACATCACGTTGAAGTTCACGACCGGCCCGTCGAGGAGCCGGCAGTCGGTGGGCTCGTCGCCGGGGAAGTGCTGCGGCGTGAACCGCTCGTCGACGAGGCGGCGCGCGCCCCCTACGACGAGGTCCATGCCCGCGCCTTCGGCGAGGGTGAGCGTCCGGTCGATCCCGGGGAAGACCGAGAACGGCCCGTCGGCCGCCACTTCGGCGAGACTCACCCGCCAGGCGAAGTCCTCGGCGCCGGCCCCCTCGGGCCGGGCGGCGACCTCCCGGGTGACGCCCCCGCCGTTCTTCCAGACGGCGGACCTGCGATCGGCCGCCCTCAGGATCCGGACCCCGTCGGCAGTGTTCATGGCGGTGAGCCTATCCGGGGCGCCGCGGCCGGACGGGGGCCGCCACCGGGCGGAGGACGCCGCACGGGACGGCGCCGCCGGCCGGGGCGTCGCCTCAGGCGCGCTTCTCCAGGGTGGGGCGCAGGCGCTCCAGCAGTGCGTAGAGCGTGGCGCTCTCCGCTCCGTCGAGGGCGTCGAGGGCGCCGTGGGTGGCCTGCATCTCCTCGCGCACGCGGCGGATGACCTCGCGGCCGGCGTCCGTGGCCACGACGTTCTTGACGCGGCGGTCGGCGGGATCGGGCTCGCGGCGCACCAGTTCGCGGGCCTCCAGCCGGTCGACGATCCCGGTGACGTTCGAGGCGTCGCAGACGAGCAGGGCGGCGAGGCCCCTCATCGGCAGCGGGCCGTCGAGCTGGGCGAGCACCTTGGCCTGGGTGGAGGTCAGGCCGTGGTGCGCGGCGGCCGCGGCGAAGTCGCGCCATTGGGCGGTGCCGATGGCCGCGAGGAGTTCGAGCAGCTGGAGCTTGGTGGGGGCGTGCGGGGCCGTGTCGCTCATGGTCCGAGCGTACGCGGGATGGTTGACATTATCAATTGTTTACTTGACCACCTTAACTATCGCGGTCTACCGTCGGCCGAGTTACTTGATGAGCTCAAGCATCAGTGCCCTGAAGTACCTGCGCACCACCCGACGCCCACCAGAAGGTCCGCCCGCCATGAGCACCCCCTCCCCCGCCGACTCGCCGGACTCACCGGACTCCGGGCCCCGGAACGAGACGGTCATCGTCTTCGCCCTGAGCCTCGCCGCCATGGTCGTGTCGATGATGCAGACCCTGCCCGTCCCGATCCTGGGCCTGATCCGCAACGACCTCGGCACCTCCACCGCCAACGTGAGCTGGGTGACCACCGCGACCCTGCTGTCCGCGGCCGTCTTCACCCCGCTCCTGGGACGCTTCGGCGACCAGCACGGCAAGAAGCCCACCCTGGTCGCCGTACTCGGCGTGATGGTCGCCGGCTCGATCGTCGCCGCGCTGGCCTCCTCGCTGCCGTGGCTGATCGTGGGCCGGGTGCTCCAGGGGGCCGCCACCGCGATCTTCCCGCTGGCCCTGTCGGTCCTGCGCGAGGAGGTCCGCCCGCACAAGCTGCCCGGCGCCATGGCCCTGGTCAGCGGCACCCTGGCGTTCGGCAGCGGTCTCGCGCTCGTCGCCACCGGGCTGCTCACGTCGGGGGCCGGCGCGGACTACCGCAACGCCTTCTGGATGGCGACCGGCTTCGCCGCCCTGGCCCTGCTCGCCGTCGTCCTCCTGGTCCCCGCGACCCGGCACAAAACGGGCGGACGCACCGACTTCCTGGGGGCGCTCACGCTCGGCGCCGCCCTCCTGCTGCTCCTGCTGCCCGTCTCCCAGGGCCACGAGTGGGGCTGGGCCTCCGGCCGGACGCTGGGCAGTTTCGCAGGCGCGGCCGTGATGACGGCGGTCTGGGTGCTGACCGAGCTCAAGGTCCGCGAGCCGCTGGTCGACATGCGCATGTTCGTCCACCGCCCGGTGCTGATGGCCAATCTGGCCGGCGTGCTCGTCGGCTTCGGCATGTTCGCGAACTTCCTGGGCGTCTCGTACCTCGTCCAGATGCCCCGGGCCCTCACCGGCTACGGCTTCGACGCCTCGATCCTGCGCGCCTCCGTGCAGTTCCTGCTGCCCGGCGCGATCGTCTCGCTACTGGCCTCACCCGTGGGCGGCCGGCTGGTACGCCATCGCGGTCCGCGCGTCGCGCTGACCCTGGCCGCCGGGCTCGGCGCCGCCGGCTTCGCCTGGCTCGCCCTGGACCACCGGCACAGCGTCTCGGTGATCGGCGCCGGGCTCGTCGTGGGTGCGGCCGTCAGCTTCGGCTACGCCGCCATGCCCGCCGTGATCATGGCGAGCGTCCCGCACCGCCAGAGCGGCATCGCCAACGGCATCAACTCGATCTCCCGCTCGACGGGCAGCGCGATCGGCAGTGCCGTCGTGACGACCATCCTCGCGTCGAAGACGATCGAGCACCTGCCGGCGGGCGTACCGCCGCTGCCCGCGGAATCCGGCTTCACGCTCACCTTCGGCATCGGGGCGGTCGCCTTCGCCCTGGTCGGGCTGATCAGCCTGCGGGGACTGCGGGGCGGGCGCGGAGCCGTCGCCGCCGGGTCGCCCCGGCCCGCGGCGACCGCCGCGACCCCCGCTCCGGCCCCTCCGGCCCCCGAGCCCGCCCGGACCGACAAGGCCGGCGCGAGCGCCACCGCCTGACCGCACCCGTCCGGGACCGGCCCGGGAGGACACGCCGGCACCCCGTGGTCCGGAGGGCGGACGGGTACCGGTTCCCGGGCCGACGACCTGGAGGAACGCGGTGGCGCACGGCACGGGCCGCACCCCGAGGGCGGGCGGCGGAAACTGGTGGTACTGAAGGAGGCCGCGCACCGGCACCTGGACGTCGCCGGCAGGAGCCTGCACCAGCCGGAGGCCGCGCCGGCGGGCCGTACGGACCTGGGCACCCCTGCGGCGGGAACTCGGCCGTCTCCTCGGCGCCCTCACCGACGGCCGGGGAGCCGCCGCCGCTGCGCCCGGTGTGGTGACGGACCCCGTCCGCCCGAGCGCCCCGGCGGCCGCCAGGGGTTTGAAACGCCCCACCGGGGCATCCGAACCAGGCACACGGCCTTCGCCGGCCCACACGAGGAGGCAGAGCAGTGACCACGTACGTCATCACCGTGCCCGGCACGTTCCTCAAGGACATCAACGACACAGCGCGCTCCGAGCTGGTGCGGAGGCTGGCCTCCCACCACACCGACCTGAGTGAGACGGAAGACCTCGACCTGTTGACGCTCCACGACGACGGCACCTTCTCCGTGCGGCTCGAGGTCGACGCGCACGACCGCGCGGGCGCCGAGCGCGACGCCGTCCGCCTGACGGCCGGCGCCCTGGAGCAGTCCGGCTTCACCGAGAAGGACGCACCCCTGGGACCCCCCGCGGTGACGGGGATCGACGCGGACGTCTGAGCCCCGTCCGGCGTGGCGGGGGGCGCTCCCCGCGTCCCGCCGCGCCGACCGGACACCGGGTTCTCGATCAGGGTGATCCGGCCGGTTGCCGTCCGGGTCGTGCAGGCGGCGAACCGGACCCGTCGCCCGGAGCCGGGCCGGACCTCGCCGACCGCCCGCCGCCCCCTCGCCACCGGCTCCTGCCACCCGCCCGCCGCGTGTCGGTTCCGCCGGGCGGGCCCGCGCGCCTTGCATGGTGGGGCGCATGAAGGCTACGGACGTCATCGCCGACGGGTTCGCGCGCATCCACGAGGTCGTGCACGAGGCCGTCGAGGGGCTCTCGGCGGAGCAGCTCGGCGCGCGCGTCGACCCGGCGGCCAATTCCATCACCTGGCTCGTCTGGCACCTGACCCGTGTCCAGGACGACCACGTGGCGGACGCCGCCCGGCGGGAGCAGGTCTGGCTGACGCAGGGCTGGGCCGCCCGCTTCGCCCTGTCCCAGCCGGCCGGGTCCACCGGGTACGGCCACACCGCCCGCCAGGCGGGCTCGGTCCGGGTGGACTCGGGCGAGCTGCTGCTGGGGTACTTCGACGCGGTGCACGAGGAGACCCTGCGCTTCGTGCGGGGCCTGTCCGCGGCCGACCTGGACCGGGTGGTCGACGAGGACTGGGACCCGCCGGTGACCCTGGGCGTGCGCCTGGTCAGCGTGATGGGCGACGACCTCCAGCACGCCGGTCAGGCGGCGTTCGTACGGGGGGGTGCTGGAGCGGCGGTAGGCCTGTCCCGGCGGGTTCCGTCACCCGTACGGTGTCGCCCGGAAGGCGGTACCGCCGTTCGTGGTCCAGGCTCGTGGGCACGGAGGGCACGGGAGGTGCACGATGGAACCGCGCGTCACGGGGTTCGTCCAGTCGTACAACCGCGAGCGGGGCTACGGCTTCATCCTGCCCCTCGGCGAGACCGCGCCGGTCTATGTCGAGCGGGAGGACATAGAGGGCGAGCCGCAGGTCCTCTCCGAGGAGCAGCAGGTCACGTTCACCATCGAGCTGGGCCGGGGCCGGATGGCCGCCCGCCGCGTCAGGCCCTGACCGGGCGGACGAACACCGCCGGCACGACGGTTCCTGAATGCGCTGCTCCGGGGCCCCTTTCGGCGACTCCGGCAGGGCGAACACGTCGTCGCAGTTCACAGGGGTGCGCTGCGCGAACGGTGGCCGTTCCCCAGATCGCACAGCCCTCACCTGCGGGTTTACATCCACCATGCTTGCCTTTGCAAAGGTTTTAGCCCCGTAACCCCCCGACGGTTTGCGTGGAGCAACCAACTAATTTTACGGTTGCCCCAAGCAACGACATGGGAGGCGCGATGGCCGAGCAGGCGCAGTACGAGGAACTGGCCCGCGCCCTCAGTGCCATCGGCGCCGTGAAGCGGGACCTGGGGCGCATCCTGCCGCCGCACTGCCCGGCGGGATCCGCCGCCGTCCTGACGCTGCTCGGACGGCACGGAGACATGCGGATGAGCAGGCTCGCCGAGCTGCTCTCCGTGGACATGTCGGTGACCAGCCGCCACGTGGCGCACGTCGCGGACCGCGGATGGATCGAACGGTCCCCCGATCCCGGTGACCGGCGTTCCCGCATCCTGCACCTCTCCCCCGCGGGGCAGGACCAGCTCGACGACCTCTCCCGACGCACCTCCCGGCTGCTCGCCGACCGGCTGAGCGACTGGTCCGACGACGAAGTCGGCCGCCTGGTCCAGCTCATGACCCGGCTGCGGATGAGCTTCGGCGACTGCCGCTCCGCGCAACGGCTCCCCCACGCAACCGAACAGACCACCCGTACACCCGCATAAGAACGTAAGGAAGCCCATGGCAACGACCACACCAGCCGGTGTGCGGGGCTCTCACGCCAAGCACGGAGGCGGCCACGACGGCGCACCGATGACCCACCGGCAGATCATGGAGGCGCTCTCCGGTCTGCTGCTCGGCATGTTCGTCGCGATCCTGTCGTCGACGATCGTCTCCAACGCCCTGCCCGAGATCATCGGCGACCTGGGCGGCGGCCAGTCCGCCTACACCTGGGTCGTGACGGCGGCGCTGCTCTCCATGACCGCGACCACCCCCCTGTGGGGCAAGCTCTCCGACCTCTACAGCAAGAAGGCGCTCGTACAGACGGCGCTGATCGTCTACGTGCTGGGATCGGTCGTCGCCGGCCTCTCCCAGAGCGCCGGCATGCTGATCGCCTGCCGCGTGGTCCAGGGCATCGGCGTCGGCGGCCTGTCCGCCCTCGCCCAGATCGTCATGGCCGCGATGATCTCCCCGCGCGAGCGCGGCCGGTACAGCGGCTACCTCGGCGCGGTCTTCGCCGTCGCCACCGTCGGCGGCCCCCTCCTCGGCGGCGTCATCACCGACACCTCCTGGCTCGGCTGGCGCTGGTGCTTCTACGTCGGCGTGCCCTTCGCGGTCATCGCCCTGATCGTGCTCCAGAAGACCCTGCACCTGCCGGTCGTCAAGCGCGACGTCAAGGTCGACTGGTCCGGTGCGTTCTTCATCTCCGCGTCCGTCTCGCTGCTGCTGGTCTGGGTCACCTTCGCCGGCGACAAGTACGACTGGATGTCGTGGCAGACGGCCGCGATGGTCGGCGGTTCGATCGCCCTCGGTCTGCTCTTCCTCCTCGTCGAGTCCAGGGCGGCCGAGCCGATCATCCCGCTGCGGCTGTTCCGCAACCGCACCATCGCCCTGTCGTCGATCGCGTCGCTCTTCGTCGGCGTCGCGATGTTCACCGGCACGGTGTTCTTCAGCCAGTACTTCCAGCTCGCCCGCGACAAGTCCCCCACCATGTCGGGCGTGATGACGATCCCGATGATCGCCGGACTGTTCGTCTCCTCCACCGTCTCCGGGCAGGTCATCACCAAGACCGGCCGCTGGAAGGCGTGGCTGCTGTGCGGCGGCGTACTGGTGACGGCAGGCCTCGGCCTGCTCGGCACGATCCGCTACGACACGGAGTACTGGCACATCGCGGCCTTCATGGCGCTGCTGGGCCTCGGCATCGGCATGATGATGCAGAACCTGGTGCTGTGCACGCAGAACCAGGTCGACCCCTCCGACCTCGGATCGGCCAGCTCGACCGTGACGTTCTTCCGCTCCCTGGGCGGTGCGATCGGTGTCTCCGCGCTCGGCGCGGTCATGGCCCACCGGATCACCCACTACGCCCAGGACGGGCTCGCCACGCTCGATCCGAAGTACGCGGCCGCCGCGGCGAGTGCCGGCTCCGGCAGCAGCATCCCGGACATGGACAGCCTCCCCGGTCCGCTGCGCACCGTGATGGAGAGCGCCTACGGCCACGGCATCGCGGACGTCTTCCTGATCGCCGCTCCGCTGGCGCTGATCGCCTTCCTCGTCACGATCTTCATCAAGGAGGTACCGCTGCGGACGTCGGGAGGCATGGCCCAGGCGGCCACGTCCGCCACCGGCACCGGCACCGGCACCGGCACCGGCACCGAGAGTGACGCCGAGAGCGACGGCGACGTCCACGCGGTGAGCGCGGCGCCGGCCGGAGCGGCCGGACCGGGCGGGACCGCCCGGGCATCCGCGGCCCCGCCCGCCGCCGCCACCGTCGCCTCCCCCGGCGCCGGCCCCGGGGCGGCACGGCGACCGGCCGCCGTGGCCGCGGTCGCGGACGCGGGAGGCGGCCCCGTGAGCGGCGGCACCCCGGTACGCGGCTTCGTGCGCGGCGCCGAGAGCGTGCCCGTGCCCCGGGCCGCGGTGACCCTCATCTCGCTCGCCGGACGACAGCTCGGCCGGTCGGTCGCGCAGGCCGACGGCTCGTACGCGGTGGACGCGCCGGGCACCGGCTCGTACGTCCTGATCGCCTCGGCAGACGGCTTCCAGCCGCAGGCCTCGACGGTCGTGGTGAACGGCGAGCCCGTCGCCTACGACATCCTGCTGAGCGGAACGAGCGGGCTGGGCGGTACCGTACGGGCCGCCGAGACCGGGACACCGGTCGAGGGCGCCATGGTCATCGTGACGGACGTGCGCGGTGACGTGCTGGCCGCCGGGACCACCGACGAGCAGGGCGGATTCGCCTTCGCCGAGCTGGTTCCGGGCTCCGTGACGGTCGCCGTGAACGCCCTCGGACGCCGCCCGGCGGCCCTGCCCGTCGAGGTCGGCGGCGCCGGCGTCACCCGGGTCGAGGTCGAGCTCAGCACGGGAGCCCGGGTGCAGGGCACCGTACGGGCTCCGGGCGGGCCGCTGGAGGACGCGCGGGTCACGCTGCTGGACGCCGCGGGCAATGTGGTCGGTACCGCGCGGACCGGCGCGGACGGTGCGTACGCCTTCACTGACCTGGACGGCGGCGAGTACACCGTCATCGCGACCGGTTACCCGCCGGTGGCCACGGCGCTGACCGTGGGCGCCCGCGGCGTCGACGACCACGACGTCGAACTCGCCCACCCCGGCGAGTAGTCGACCCGGCCCGTGGGGCGCATCCCGAGCGGGGACGCCCTGCGGGCCGGTTCCGACCGGGCCGGTTCACAATGCTTTCGCAGGGAGAAAACGGGATGGGACTCACCGCACGGATCCGCACGCGCGACGGATGGGCCGTGTCGCACGCGGTCGTCACGGTGACGGACACGACGGGCACCCAGGTGGTGCGCGCCGAGGCCGACGGCGACGGCGCCGTACACGACACGACCGCGCTCGCTCCGGGCGCGTACACCGTCATAGTCACCGCGCTCGGGTACGCGCCCGCCGCGTCGAGCGCGATCGTCACGGCGAGCGGCCGCGCCGAGATGGGCAGCATCGTCCTCGCCCGGCAGGGCGGCAGCGAACTGCCTCCGCCCGGGCCGTGGACGATCGATCCGGCGCACTCGTCCGTGGGCGCCGTCGCCCAGCACCTGGGCATCTCCAGCGTGCACGGCAGGTTCACCGACTTCGCCGGGCGGATCGAGATCGCTGCCGGGGACGTGACCGCGTCCCGCGTGGACGCGGTGATCCGGGCCGCTTCCATCGACACGGGCAACGCCTTGCGCGACGCGCACCTCACCTCCGGCGACTTCCTCGACGTGGAGGCCTACCCGGAGATCACCTACCGTTCGACGGGCGTGATACCGGCGGGCACCGACCGCTGGACGGTGCGGGGCGAGCTGAGCATGCACGGCGTCGCCCGCCCCGTCGACCTGGACCTGGCCTGTCTCGGTACCGGCGCCGATCCCTGGGGCGGCACGCGCGCGGCGTTCCGCGCCACGGCCGAGCTCCGCCGCGAGGACTTCGCGATGAACTACAACCAGGTGGTGAAGGCGGGGATCGCAGCCATCGGGGCCACCCTGAGGGTGGAGTTGGACATCCAGGCCGTACAGGGCGAGTCGCTGCCGCAGGCATAGCGCGCACGCCGAACGGCCGATGCACGCATCCGCTCCAAGTGCGGTCGGAAGAAAGCTGGTTGGGCGCCCGGCCCCGCGGGCGCCGACCACCCACGGGGCCGCATCCACCGCCCCGGGGCGGCATCCCGCCGGCTCCGGGGCGCCCGGCTCCGGAGCCGGCGGTGCGCCCTGGTCCCCGAGGTGCCGAGTGGCGTGAGCGCGACTAGCCTTTGTGAGTGAGAGCCGCACCTGCGGAGCACGTCCACTGCGGCCGCGGTCCCCGCACCAAGGGGGCCGGGACCTGACGCCTGCCCGGCTCGGGACAGTGCGCGGCGCACGGCCGCGCCGTGGCGCACGACGTGCTCGGTGTTCATCACGCGGCGACGCACCCGACCCGCGCCGTACGCCTTCCTGCTGCGGCCGCGGCCGACCCCCTCATGCCTCGTGGAGGCGGACGGGGCGGAAGGAAAGGTTTTCCCATGCATGCTCAGAGAGTGAAGCGTCTCTTCGCGGTGTCAGCTGCCGGAGCCCTGATGGCGGGTGGCGTCGCGCTCGGCACGGCGGGCACCGCCTCGGCGGCAGCCCCGACCCACTCCGTCAGCTACGTCACCGGCGGTGACTGCGGTGACGACGACGACGGCTGGGGCGGCCACCGCGGCGGCTGGTCCCACAACAGCGGCTGGGACGATGACGACGACGACTACGGCTACGGAGGCCACGGCCACGGCCACCACGGCCACGACAAGTACTGATCCGTCCCGATGAGGGCATGATGTGCGGTCCGGTCCTTCGGGCCGCACATCGTGGTGTCGCGCCGGCCCCGGGCACCGGTCCCGGCCGGCACCGACACCGACACGAACACCGGGCCCCGCCCGGCGCCGGCCCCCGCTCGCGGCGGGGGCCGGCTCCGTGGCGCCGGGCGGGGCCGGCGCGGTCAACCGCCCGCGCCCACCCCGTTGTCGGGCGCCCCGTCGCCGGTCTTCGGCAGGTCTCCGCGTTCGACCGGCTGTCCGCCGTCCCGTTCCGCGGGCAGGACCGCGTCCAGTTCCATGTCGCTCGCGGGGTGCGCGGCTTCGGCCGCCGTGCGCAGGGTGGCGCGGTCCACGGTTCCGGTGTCGGCGTTGACCCGTATGAGGCGGCCGTCCACCTCGGTCGCGTACTCGTGCTGCGTGCCGCCGTCGCGGTACCACCGCTTGCCGTCCTTCACGCACTCGACGGCGCCCTCCGTGCCGCCGTTACCGACGCCGAGCGGAGTCCTCGGGCAGCTCGCCGCGTCCATGGTGCCGCGGTCGACCCCGAGGCGTATCTGCTCCCCCGTGCCCTTCTTCACGTACGTCGCCGAGAATCCGTCGGCGCCGAGGACCCCCACGGACTGCACGGCCAGGTCGTAGCCGGGCACCGCGGTGACGTACACGTTCTCGATCGCCACCTGGGCAGAACGGGCGCGCGCCTCCAGTTCGGAGCGGGGGGCCGCAGAGCCGGCGGTGACGCTGCCGCAGGCGGCGAGGGCGACGGACACCAGGGCGGTGACGCCCATGAGGGGCAACGGGGGGAGCGGCACGCGGCGTACGGCGGTGGTCATGGGGACATGGTGCCGCACCCGCGTGCGCACCGTGCGGCGCGGGGGGGGGCGCCCGCCCAGCCGCTGAGGACCCCGGCGAGTCCATCCCGGGCCTGCCGGCAGGCAGCCACCCCTGCAGGCCCGATCGCCGCGGTCCGCCGTTGAACGACAGGACGTCAGGACCCTTCTCCTCTCGACGCCTTGAGCGTCGTGTGCCGGTCCGCCCGCTCCCCCGCCCGGCACGCGAGCGGGCTCCCGCTCCCGTCCCTCCCCCGGCAGCCGTACACGGCAGGTGATTCCGCCGATGCGCGCACCCGGGGTGCGCCGCGACATTGATCCGGCCAGCGAACGAGGCGGTCCAGACCCGCGTGCAGCACGGCCCCCGGCCCGGAGCCGCGGGCCCGCCGCCACGGCCCGGCTCCGCCCCGACCGAGAGGACGACTCCGTCGTGCATCAGAACATCGAAAGCGCCCACCTCACCGGCAACACCCGCTCCGAGCAGCCCGCCCGCAGTGGGAGGATACGGTTGCGGTCACTCGTGTCCGGTCTGGCGGCGCTCCTCGCCGTCGGCGGCATCGGCACCTTCACCGCGCCGGGTGCCCAGGCCGCGGCCAATCCGTACGAGCGGGGCCCCGCGCCGAGCACGTCGAGCATCGAGGCCGCCAGGGGCTCCTACTCGGTGTCGCAGGCCAACGTCTCCTCCCTGAGCGTCTCGGGCTTCGGCGGGGGCACCATCTACTACCCGACGTCCACGGCCGACGGCACCTTCGGGGCCGTGGTGATCTCACCCGGCTTCACCGCCAGCCAGTCGTCCATCGCCTGGCTCGGCCCGCGGCTGGCCTCCCAGGGCTTCGTCGTCTTCACCATCGACACCCTCACCACCCTCGACCAGCCGGACAGCAGAGGACGTCAACTGCTCTCCGCACTGGACTACTTGACGCAGCGCAGCTCCGTGCGGACCCGGATCGACAGCAGCCGGCTCGGCGTGATGGGCCACTCCATGGGCGGCGGCGGCACGCTGGAGGCCGCGAAGAGCCGGCCTTCGCTGCAGGCGGCGATCCCGCTCACCGGCTGGAACACGGACAAGACCTGGTCCGAGATCCGGACACCCACCCTGGTCATCGGCGCGGACGGCGACACCGTCGCACCGGTCGGCTCCCACTCGGAGCCGTTCTACGAGAGCCTGCCGGGCTCGCTCGACAAGGCGTACCTGGAACTCAACGGCGCGACGCACTTCACTCCGAACGCGTCCAACACCACCATCGCGAAGTACAGCATTTCGTGGCTGAAGCGGTTCATCGACGACGACACCCGCTACGAGCAGTTCCTGTGCCCGCTGCCGCGCCCCAGCCTGACCATCGAGGAGTACCGGGGCAACTGCCCCCACACCTCCTGAACCGCCCCGTCCGGCGTACGGCCCCGTCCGCGGCGCCCCCGCGGACGGGGTTGTACGCCGGCACACACCTGGACCGCCGCCACTGGGACGGGTCCCAAGCCGCGCCCGTCCGCCCACGTCAGCGCAGGTCGGCGGTGTGACGGCCCGTCGGACGGCACCGTGACGACAGCCTTCCGCTCCTGTTCACACAGAAGTAACGTGACCGCCGTGACGGGATCGATGACATCGGCCGGTCCCCTCCGGCTGTACGGCCGGAGCGCGGAACGGGAGCGCGTGGCAGCCCTGTCCGACCGGCTCGGGCCCGGACAGGGCGGGGCGCTGCTGCTCGCCGCCGAGCCCGGACTGGGTCGTACCGCCCTCCTGGACCGGGCCGCAGGCGACTTCACCGCCGGGCCCGTCCTGCGTCCCCGCGTCGCCCCGGCCGAGAGCGGTCTGCCGTACAGCGGGGTCCACGCCCTGCTCTGCGCCGCTGCCGGGCGGACGGACACGGCGCCCGCGTCCGTGCTCCGCGCGGGTCTGGCTCCGGCGGGCCTGCTGGAACTGCTGCCGGTCATCGCCTGCGGAGGACCGCTGCTCGTCTGCATCGACGACGCCCACCTCTGGGACGCCCCGTCGCGTACGGCCCTCGGCTTCGCCGCGCGGCGCACCGGTTCCCTTCCCGGAATCGGACTGCTGCTTTCGGTCGACGGAGCCCGCGCTGGCGACCCCGACTTCTCGGGACTGCCCGTGGTCCGGCTCGGTCCGCTCGACGACCGTGCGGCCACCGCCCTCCTCGACGGGCTGACCGGCGGGGAAGCGGCCCCGGCCGTACGGGATCAGCTGCTGCACGCGGCGGAGGGCAACCCGGCCCTGCTGGCCGCTCTGGTCGAAGGCCTGTCACCGGACCGGCTCCGCGGCCATCGTCCGCTGCCCCGCCCGCTGGTGGACGGCGGCGCCCTGTCGAGGGCCTTCGGTGCCCGGCTGGCCCCGCTGCCGGCCGACACCCGCCTGCTGTTGCTGCTGGCCTGCGCGGCGCACGAGGCCGATCCCGAGGGAGCCGGCGCGGACGCCGACCACGTCCTGCGCGCCGCCCGGGCCGCCGGACTGGATGCGGCCGTACTGGACCCGGCCGAGGCGGCGGGGGTGGCCCGGTGCGACGGGGAGCGCGTGGCGTTCGGCAGTGCGCTGCTCAGGCGGGCGGTATACGCCGCCGCCCCGCGGCCGCGGCGCCGGGCCGCCCATGCGCTCCTCGCGTCCGTCGTCGACGGCGGGCGCCACCCGTTGCGCCGGCTGTTCCATCTCGCCCTGGCCGCCGAGGGCCCCGACTCCGGTCTCGCCGCGGCCCTGACGGACGCCGCGACGGCCTCCGGCTCCCGCATGTCCGACGTGCGGCGTTCGGCCGCCCTGGCCCTGGCCGCCGGCCTCACCGCCCGCACCGGCGCCCGGGTGTCACGGCTGACCGCGGCGGCCGAGTACGCCCTGCTCGGCGGGCGCCCGCACCAGGTGCGGGAGCTGCTGTCCACGACACGCGACGCGGCGGTCCACGACGCCGTGCGCGGGCGCGCGGAACTGGTCCGCGGCACCCTCGCCCTGCGGGACGGAGCGGTCGGGGACGCGTACGAGACGCTCATGATGGCCGCGGTGCGCCTCGGTCCGTACGATCCGCAGCGGGCACTGGCCGCGGGATTGGCGGCGATGGAGGCCGCGTGGGCCGCCGGGGACGCCGGAGCCTGCCTCGCCGCCCTCGACGGGACGGCCGCGCACGCCCCAGGGGCGGGCCGGGTGACGGCGGCGCCCGGAGCGGCTGCCGCCCAGGCACAGGACTACCGGTCGGGGCTGCGCACCGCCCTCGGCGGGCGGCCGGGGGAAGCGCGGGAGGCCCTGCGCCGGGTGCTCGACCGCGCGCGGAGCGACGACGACCCGACGCGACTGCTGCGGGCCGGTGTCGCCGCGCTCGTCCTCGGTGACACCGGGGCCGCCTGCCACGCCAATGCCCGGGCGCTCGCCGTCTCCCGTGCACGCGGGCTCGCCTCCCTCGCCCCCCAGGTGCTCGAACACCTCGCCTACGCCGAACTGCGCGCCGGGCAGCACGCACGGGCCGGGGCCCACGCGCAGGAGGGGCTGCGCGCCGCCCACCGGGCGGGCCAGCGCAACGTCGTCGCCCATCAGCACGCGATCCTCGCCATGGTCGCGTCCGTGGAGGGCGGTGCGGCGGCCGTCGCCGCCCACGCCCGCCAGGCCTTGCAGATCGCCGGTCCGCACGGCCTCGCCCAGGCCGCCACCCTCGCCGAATGGGCGTCGGCCCGCGCCGACCTCTGTCACGGGCGGGTACGCGAAGCCGCCGCCCGGCTCGGCCCGCTGACCGGGGCGGGGCCCCACCGGGGCCACTTCGCCATCCGCATGCTCGCCGTGCCGTGCTTCGTCGAAGCGGCCGTGTCCTCGGGGCTGCGGGCGCAGGCGCGGGCCGCTGTGGAGGAGTACACCGGGTGGGTCGCTCAGGGGACCGACGCCCAGGCGTCCGCGCAGTTGGCCAGGTGCCGCGCCCTGCTGGCCGCGCCGGAGGACACCGATGCCCTGTACGCCGTGGCGCTGGCCCGGCACGAGGCCACCGACGGAGCCTTCGAGCGGGCGCGCACGCAGTTGCTGTACGGGAAGTGGCTGCGCCGGCAGCGTCGGCCGGGAGAGGCCAAGAACCGGCTCAGAGACGCGCTCGTGGGCTTCGAGCGATGCGGCGCGCTCCCCTGGGCGGAGCAGACCCGCGCGGAGTTGCGGGCCACGGGCGAGGCCCCCGCGCCCGCCCGGACGGGGAGCCTCGCGGCGCTGACACCCCAACAGCTGCGCATCGCGCGCCGCGTGGCGGAGGGGGCGACCAATCGCGAGGTGGCGCTGAGCCTGTCCGTCAGCCCCCGTACCGTCGACCACCATCTGCGCAACGTCTTCGCCCTCTTGGGGGTCCGCTCCCGGACGGAGCTGTCGCGGCTGGTGGACCGCGCGGAACAGCACGGCGCGGAGTAGGACGGCACGGAGTAGGACGGCAGGGAGCAGGACGGTACGGAGCGGGAACGCGCGAGCGGGACGGCCCGGCGCGGGGGCCGTCCGGCGGCGCCGAGCCGGCACAGCCGGGCCGCCGGGTCCGGAGGGCTCCATGGTGCAATGGGCCTGTCCGGTGCCGCCTCGGCGCGGATCTTCGCGCGTCCGGTACGGGGTCCCGGCCGGCATCGAGCAGTAAGGGGTCGCTGTGACCGCAGGAGAGCCGGACGACGGGCAGGTCTCCCGTCCTCCTGAGGGCGGCAGCCGCCGGGGCAGGGCGATGACGTTGGCGGGGACCTTGGAAGCGGCGGAGGCCGCGGCGCCCGTGGAGTCGCTCGACGTGGTCGCGCGCATGCTCAGGGAGCACCTCGGGGCCGCGTCGGTGTCGTTCCTGATCAGCGATTTCTCCGGCAGTTCGGTCGTACGGCTGGGCGCCGCGGGCAGCGTCGAGACCGGTGAGCCGGCCCGGCGCATCCCGCTGCGGGGCACCCTCTACGACGACGTGATCCGCAGCCAGCGGCCGCGGGTGGAGGACAGGGGCGGGGGCGAGCTGGTGCGGGTCGTCGCCCCGGTGACCAACCGCGGGGATGCCGTCGGACTGCTCGAACTGTTCCTGCCCGCGGCGCCGGGCGCCGAGGTGATGCGGGAGATCGGCGAGACCGCGCACGCGTTGGCGTACATCGTCATCGCGAACAGGTCCCACACCGACGTATACCAGTGGGGCCGCCGCACCAAGCCGCTGAGCCTGGCCGCCGAGATCCAGCACCGGCTGCTGCCGGCGTCGCTGGCGTGCGAGGCGGCGCAGTTCGCGGTCGCCGGGGCGCTGGAACCCGCCGACCACGTGGGGGGCGACACCTTCGACTATGTGATCGACCGGGACACCGTCCAGCTCTCCGTGACCGACGCCATGGGCCACGACGTCGACGCCGCGCTCCTGGCCACCCTGGTGGTGGGCGCCCTGCGGCGGGCCCGACGGGCGGGGGCCGACCTCGTGGAACAGGCCCGCCAGGCCGACGAGGCCATGCGCGGCCACGGCCGCAAGGGCTACGTCACCGGCCAGCTGCTGCGCATCAGCCTGCTCGACGGCGGGACCGAGTTCGTCAACGCCGGGCACCCCTGGCCGCTGCGGATGCGCGACGGGGAGGTGCGGGAGATCGTTCCGAAAATCGATCGGCCGTTCGGCCTCGATGTCAAGGGCTCGGAGGCCAACACCTACCGGGTGCAGTCGCTGGACCTGCGGCCGGGAGACCGCCTGGTGATGCTGACGGACGGCATGCAGGAGCGCAACGCCGAGAACCTCGATCTGTCGGACCTGATCGTCCAGACGCGCGCACTGCATCCCCGCGAGGCGGCCCGCACCCTGATCGGGGCGATCGTCGACGCGAGCGACGGCCATCTGCAGGACGACGCGACGGTCATGTGCCTGGACTGGCACGGCGTCGGCAACTCCCGGCGTGACGCCGCCACCGGCGCCGACCTCGTCGACGCCTCGCGGCCGTCGTCGGAGACGGGACGGCCCGCTCCCGGGCAGTGACCCGCGGGCGGGAAGAACGGAACGGCTCCGTCCTCGGGAGAGGGCGGAGCCGTTTGCGTCCGGGTGGGACCGGGTCGACCGGTCGCTCAGGCGTGGCTGTGGTGGCGCTTGCCGGCGACCAGTCGGTAGACGGCCAGGAGGATGACGGAGCCGATGATGGCCGCGATCCAAGTCGAGAGGTCGAAGAAGCCGTCGATCGAGTCGACGCCGAAGATGACCTTGCCGAGCCAGCCGCCCAGCAGACCGCCCGCGACACCGATGAGCATCGTGATGATGACGCCGCCCGGGTCCTTGCCCGGCATCAGCGCCTTCGCGATGAAGCCCGCGAGCAGTCCGATCAGAATCCAGGCGATGATGCCCATGACGCTTCTCCTACCTCGATGAGTAAAGCCGGTGTCAACGAACGTCTTCACCGCCCGGCGGATTCCAAACGCCCCGATCTCTTGATCGTTCGCCGACCGCCCGGGCGGCACGGGCGGCCGGTCGCTCGTCGCGGCGCACCGTGACGCGGCGGCGCGATCGGGGACGCCAGACCGTGCCGTGTGGAGCGCGGTGGGCGGGGGAATCGGGGACCGCGGCCCGGCGTTGTCCCACGCATGGGCGATACATCCCGGTACGGCCAGGAGGAGCGCGGCCCGTCCGCCTTCGCGACCGCCCGCGCGCGCCTGGCGGCCGACCGCGCCGACACCCTCGCGCGGGCGGCGGCGCTGGGCCGCGACTTCGACGGGATCGTCGCGGCGAACGCCTTGGTCGCGGTCGACGACGAGCACGACCCCGAGGGGGCCAGCACCGCCTTCGAGCGGGCCCACGTCGCCGCCCTGATGGCCCGGGCGCGCGAGCACCTGGAAGAACTGGACCGGGCACGGGAACGGCTCGAACGGGGCGAGTACGGGCAGTGCGAAGGCTGTGGCGGGACGATTGCGCCCGAGCGCCTGGAGATCCGTCCGGCGGCGACCACCTGTGTCCACTGCGCCCGGTCCGACCCTCGCCGGTAGGCGGCGCCGCTGTCCGAGGTGGCGGCCCACCGGGCCACAGCGGCTACCCCCGCCTCCGGCCCGGCCCCGCGCGGTGTTGTCCGTCAGACGGCCGCGGGAACGCCGAGCATCGCGGAAGCCCGCTGGAGCGGGCTGAGAACGCGCGCGGGCGCGGCGGCCTGGGGAAGGCCGCGGCAGGTGAACCCGAGCTGGGTCATGGCCCGGAGGACTTCGCCGATGCTGAAGTCACGGCGGTCCTGGCGGGTGATGACCTGACCGACCTGCTTGACGGGGTAGGTCCGGCGGCCGATGATCACGGACTCGCCGATGACCTGTTCGGGCTTGACGCCCTTCATCGACTCCAGGACACCGCTCTTGGTCAGGTCGAACGGGAAACGGGCGATGACACAGCGCATGAGACCTCACAGGAAGAAGCAGAAGGAGAGGGAGGGGACGACGGTGCCGCGGGTGAGGCGGTTCAGCGGGCGAGCGCGAGGACGCCCGGAGCGCCGCTCAGCTCTCCGACGGCGGGGAGGGCATCGAGCCTGCGGGGGCGCTTGGCGTGCTCGGCCCCGGCCATCGTGGCCGCGGACGGGCTGGACGGCCCGCGGTCGCCGAGCACGGCGCGCAGACGAATCCGGTCCGTGTACGCGGAGCTGTCGCGGACGGCGGTGAGGTGGGCCCGGGTGACCAGCCCCGTGCACAGGCCGTCCTCGTCGCAGACGAGCAGATGACCGGCGCGGGCACTGGCCATGACGGCCAGGGCCACCTCGACCGTCATGTCGTCACCGACCTGCGGACCGGCCGCCTCCGTCGCGTCGTCCACCGTCCGGTGCACGGGATCGGCGTTCGCCGAGCGGGGCTGCATCTGAACCAGCGTCAAAACATGCCTCCTGCAGAGATGGGTCAGTTTTCGGATCACTGGTTCTCAGGCCGCCGCGTCGAAGGCGGACTGTCGCACGCTCACGCGCCGGGCAGCCGAAACGGGCCGACGTCGGCCGCGGGAGGATGCTGCGCTGCGGCGGGGGCGGTCGGATGCGGGTGCGGTGATGGTGACCGGGATGCCGGAGGGGGTCTGGGCGCCGGT
>NZ_JBHXSC010000028.1:0-79216 GCF_042716505.1 Streptomyces sp. NPDC058674 | reverse complement strand
GCCAACGTCTCCCGCCGCCCGGCCCGCGGCCGCCCAGTTACACTTACCCGAGTGCCCCGGGCCCCGCGCGGGCCCCGGGGCGGGCCCCGCGCGGGCCGTCGGTGCGTCGCGGGGTGGACGGGAGCCGGGTCTCCCGCGGCACCCCGATGGGGGACGGCGGCCGTCACTCGGGCGGACGGCCCGGCCGTCCCGCCGGGGGCGGGCGGCGCCGGCGCCACCGGTCGTATCCTGGGGGCGTTTCCGACTACCGAAAGCAGCCGGCCATGCGTGTGTACGTCCCCCTGACCCTCCCCGGGCTCGCCGAGGCGCACGAGGCCGGTGAGCTGGGCCCCGCCCCGCTGCGCGCGTACGCCGTCACCCCCGGGCTGCGCGAGTGGTACGTGTCGGACGACATGGAGGAGCTGGAGTACGCGGCCCTCGGCCGGGCCGCCGCCGCCTCGCTGCGGCTCATCGCCGCCGACCCCGCCGCCCCGCCCCGGCGCGTCGTGGTGGCCCTCGACGTCGCCGACAAGGCCGTCACCGCCGCCCCCGGGGCCGACGGGTCCGACGAGGCCGCGCTCGGCCGGGTCGCCCTGGCCGCCGCCGTACGGCTCTCCGTGGCCGCCGCCGTCCACGTCGACGCCGACGACGCCCACGAGGACGTCGCCGCGGCCGTGCGGGCCGTGGCCGCCGCCGACGGCGGTGACGACCACGCGCGGGCCGCCGTCGACGGCGCGGACGACCACGAGCTGCTGTGGTTCGGCGTCCAGGAGATCCCGGGGCTGCTGAAGTGACCTTCGACCCCGCGCCCGCGCTCGTCCCCGCGCACCCCACCCACATAGTCTGGGACTGGAACGGCACGCTGCTCCACGACATCGACGCCGTGATGGCCGCGACCAACGCCTCCTTCGCCGAGCTCGGCTTCCCGCCGATCACCCTGGAGACGTACCGCGACCTGTACGTCGTCCCCGTGCCCAAGTTCTACGAGCGGCTCATGGGGCGGCTGCCCACCGACGCCGAGTGGCTCCTCATGGACGACACCTTCCACCGGCACTACTGGGCCGCCGCAGACGCCGCCGGCCTCGCCGAAGGAGCCCTGGAACTGCTCGCGGGCTGGGAGCGGGACGGGCTCACGCAGTCCCTGCTGTCCCTCGCGCCGCACGACAAGCTCGTACCGCTCGTGCGGTCCCTCGGGATCGAGCGCCACTTCCTGCGCGTCGACGGCCGCACCGGCCCCTCCCACACCGGCAAGGCAGGACATCTCGTACGCCATATGGCTGCCCTCGAGGGGACGGGCGTGACGCCCGCGCGTACGGTCCTCATCGGAGACGCCGTGGACGACGCCCTCGCGGCCGCGCACATCGGGGCGCGGGCGGTCCTGTACACGGGCGGCTCGCACAGCCGCAGCAGTCTGGAATCGGCCGGTGTCCCCGTCGTGGACACCCTGGCGGAAGCGGTGCGGACGGCTCGCGGGCTGGCCGAATAGCGGCCTGCACGGCCGACCGGTCGCGTCGCTGTCCAGAGTGTCAAAGTTCCACCCCCGGATTTGTACACATACAGCTCATGACGGGCCGGGGGTGGGGGGAGATAGCCTTGTACCCGTGATCAGCGCGATAGTCCTCGGGGGCGCCGAAGCCCCCGGACCCGGCCCGGCGCCCTACGGCGCCCGGGCCCTCGCTGCTCTCCGCCACCGGGACTCGGCGATCATGGCCGAAACCCTCCCGGTCGGCCTTCTCGACGACATAGCGTCGATCTCGATTACGGACGGGCATCCCGCCTCACCGCGGCGCTGTGTCGATCCTTCCTTCACCTACGTCACGCAATGGCGCGCGACAGGAGCCAGAGGACATGCAGACCAAGCTGGACGAAGCAAAGGCCGAGCTGCTCACGAGGGCGGCCCGGGTAGCTGAGAACAGCCCGGCCGGGGGGCTACTTCCGACTGGGTCCGAGCAGGGGGGGCGTCCGGACCGGGACACTGTTCTCGGCTACCTCCAGCGCTACTACCTGCACACCGCCCCAGAGGACCTGCTGGACCGGGACCCCGTCGACGTGTTCGGGGCGGCGCTCTCGCACTACCGGCTTGCCGAGAACCGGCCACAGGGCACCGCGAACGTGCGCGTGCACACCCCCACGGTGGAGGAGAACGGCTGGACCTCCAGCCACTCGGTCGTCGAGGTGGTCACCGACGACATGCCCTTCCTCGTGGACTCCGTGACCAACGAGCTGTCCCGCCAGGGCCGCGGCATCCACGTCGTCATCCACCCGCAGGTCGTCGTCCGCCGTGACGTCACCGGCAAGCTGATCGAGATCCTCGGTCCCGACTGCGACGCCCACGGTCCCCGCACCGAGCGCCCCCACGACTCGCTCGTCGAGTCCTGGATCCACGTCGAGATCGACCGCGAGACCGACCGCGCCGACCTCAAGCAGATGACCGCCGACCTGCTGCGCGTCCTGTCCGACGTCCGCGAGTCCGTCGAGGACTGGGAGAAGATGCGCGACGCGGCGAAGCGCATCGCCGAGGAGCTGCCGAACGAGCCCACCGCGCCCGACCTGCGCGAGTACGAGCTCGAAGAGGCCCGCGAGCTGCTGCGCTGGCTCGCCGACGACCACTTCACCTTCCTCGGCTACCGCGAGTACAACCTCGTCGACGGGGACGCGCTGACCGCCGTGCCCGGCACCGGCCTCGGAATTCTGCGCTCCGACCCGCTGCACAGCGGCAAGGAGGACGGCCATCCCGTCTCGCCGTCCTTCAACCGGCTGCCGGCCGACGCCCGCGCCAAGGCCCGCGAGCACCGCCTGCTGGTGCTGACCAAGGCCAACAGCCGCTCCACCGTGCACCGTCCGTCCTACCTCGACTACGTCGGCGTCAAGAAGTTCGACGCTGACGGCAACGTCGTGGGCGAGCGCCGCTTCCTCGGCCTGTTCTCCTCCGCCGCGTACACCGAGTCCGTGCGCCGCGTCCCGGTCATCCGCCGCAAGGTGGTCGAGGTCCTCGACGGCGCCGGCTTCGCGCCGAGCAGCCACGACGGCCGCGACCTGCTCCAGATCCTGGAGACCTACCCGCGCGACGAGCTGTTCCAGACCCCGGTCGACCAGCTCCAGTCCATCGTGACCTCCGTCCTGTACCTGCAGGAGCGCCGCCGGCTGCGGCTGTACCTGCGCCAGGACGAGTACGGCCGCTACTACTCGGCTCTCGTCTACCTGCCGCGCGACCGCTACACCACCGGCGTGCGGCTGCGCCTGATCGACATCCTGAAGGAGGAGCTCGACGGCATCAGCGTCGACTTCACCGCCTGGAACACCGAATCGATCCTCTCCCGCATCCACTTCGTCGTCCGCGTCCCCCAGGGCAAGGAACTGCCCGTCCTCACCGACACCGACGTCGAGCGCATCGAGGGCCGCCTGGTCGACGCCGCCCGCTCCTGGGCCGACGGCTTCGCCGAGGCCCTCGTCGCCGAGCTGGGCGAGGAGCGCGCCGCCGAGCTGCTGCGCCGCTACGGCACCTCCTTCCCCGAGGGCTACAAGGCCGACCACTCGCCGCGCGCGGCCGTGGCCGACCTCTGCCACCTGGAGCGGCTCACCGCCAGCGAGAGCGAGTTCGCGCTGTCGCTGTACGAGCCGGTCGGCGCCGGCCCCGGCGAGCGCCGCTTCAAGATCTACCGCACCGGCGAGCAGGTCTCCCTGTCCGCCGTGCTGCCCGTGCTCCAGCGCCTGGGCGTCGAGGTCACCGACGAGCGCCCCTACGAGCTGCGCCGCTCCGACCGGGTCAACGCCTGGATCTACGACTTCGGCCTGCGGATGCCCGTCGCCCAGGGCAACGGCGACTCCTACTTCGGCGACGACGCCCGGGAGCGCTTCCAGGACGCCTTCGCCGCGGTCTGGAAGGGCGAGGCGGAGAACGACAACTTCAACTCCCTGGTGCTGGGCGCCGGACTGACCTGGCGGCAGGCCGTCGTCCTGCGCGCGTACGCCAAGTACCTGCGCCAGGCCGGATCCACCTTCAGCCAGGACTACATGGAGGACACCCTCCGCACCAACGTCCACACCACCCGGCTGCTGGTCTCCCTCTTCGAGGCCCGGATGTCGCCCGCCCGGCAGACCGCCGGCAGCGAGCTCGTCGACGCCATGCTGGAGGAGCTGGACGGGGCCCTGGACCAGGTCGCCTCGCTCGACGAGGACCGCATCCTGCGGGCCTTCCTGACGCTGATCAAGGCGACGCTGCGGACGAACTTCTTCCAGCTCACCGACGCGGGCGAGCAGCACAGCTACGTGTCGATGAAGTTCGACCCGCAGGCCATCCCGGACCTGCCGGCGCCGCGCCCGGCCTTCGAGATCTGGGTGTACTCCCCGCGCGTCGAGGGCGTCCACCTGCGCTTCGGCAAGGTGGCCCGAGGCGGTCTGCGCTGGTCCGACCGCCGCGAGGACTTCCGTACGGAGATCCTGGGGCTGGTCAAGGCGCAGATGGTCAAGAACACCGTCATCGTGCCGGTCGGCGCCAAGGGCGGCTTCGTCGCGAAGAACCTCCCCGACCCGTCGGTGGACCGCGACGCCTGGCTGGCCGAGGGCATCGCCTCCTACAAGATCTTCATCTCGGCGCTGCTCGACATCACCGACAACATGGTGGCCGGCGAGGTCGTGCCGCCCGTCGGCGTGGTCCGCCACGACGAGGACGACACCTACCTCGTCGTCGCCGCCGACAAGGGCACCGCGACCTTCTCCGACATCGCCAACGGGGTCGCGGAGGCCTACGGCTTCTGGCTCGGCGACGCCTTCGCGTCCGGCGGCTCGGCCGGCTACGACCACAAGGGCATGGGCATCACCGCCCGCGGCGCGTGGGAGTCCGTCAAGCGGCACTTCCGCGAACTGGGCCACGACACCCAGACGCAGGACTTCACCGTCGTCGGCGTCGGTGACATGTCGGGCGACGTCTTCGGCAACGGCATGCTGCTCTCCGAGCACATCCGCCTGGTCGCGGCCTTCGACCACCGGCACATCTTCATCGACCCGAACCCGGACGCGGCCACCTCCTACGCCGAGCGCCGGCGCCTGTTCGAGCTGCCGCGGTCCTCGTGGGCGGACTACGACACCGCGCTGCTCTCGGCGGGCGGCGGCATCCACCCGCGTACGGCGAAGGCCATCCCGGTCAACGCCCACGTCCGCGAGGCCCTCGGCATCGACGCCGGCGTCACGAAGATGACCCCGGCCGACCTGATGCAGGCGATCCTGCGGTCCCCCGTGGACCTGCTGTGGAACGGCGGCATCGGCACCTACGTCAAGGCGACCGCCGAGACCCATGCCGACGTCGGCGACAAGGCCAACGACGCCATCCGCGTCAACGGCTGCGAGGTGCGGGCCCAGGTCATCGGCGAGGGCGGCAACCTGGGGCTCACCCAGCTCGGCCGCATCGAGTTCGCCCGTACCGGCGCCGGCGGCGAAGGCGGCCGGATCAACACCGACGCCATCGACAACAGCGCGGGCGTGGACACCTCCGACCACGAGGTGAACATCAAGATCCTGCTGAACGCGGTGGTCACGGACGGCGACATGACCGTCAAGCAGCGCAACAAGCTGCTCGCCGAGATGACCGACGAGGTCGGCCACCTCGTCCTGCGCAACAACTACGCGCAGAACGTCGCGCTCGCCAACGGCGCGGCGCAGGCCCCCAGCCTGCTCCACGCGCAGCAGCGCTTCATGCGCCGGCTGGAGCGCGCCGGACTGCTCAACCGCGAGCTGGAGTTCCTGCCCGCGGACCGCCAGATCCGCGAACTGCTGGGCACCGGCAGGGGCCTGACGCAGCCGGAACTGGCCGTCCTGTTCGCCTACACCAAGATCACCCTGGCGGACGAGCTCATCGCCACCGGTCTGCCCGACGATCCGTACCTGCGCCGCCTGCTCTTCGCCTACTTCCCGGCCGCTCTGCGCGAGAAGTTCCCCGAGCAGGTCGACGCGCACGCGCTGCGCCGGGAGATCATCACCACGATCCTGGTCAACGACACCGTCAACACGGGCGGTTCGACCTTCCTGCACCGCCTGCGCGAGGAGACCGGGGCCTCCACGGAGGAGATCGTCCGGGCGCAGCTCGCAGCCCGCGAGATCTTCGGCCTCGCCGAGGTGTGGGACGACGTCGAAGCGCTCGACAACAAGGTCGCGGCCAGTGTCCAGACCCGGATCCGGCTGCACTCGCGGCGTCTGGTCGAGCGCGGGACGCGCTGGCTGCTGAACAACCGGCCGCAGCCGCTGGCGATCACCGAGACCATCGAGTTCTTCGGCGAGCGGGTGGGCGCGGTCTGGTCCGAGGTGCCGAAGCTGGTGCGCGGCGCGGACCTGGAGTGGTACCGGTCGATCATGGACGAGCTGATCGGCGAGGGCGTGCCGGAGGAGCTGGCGGCCAAGGTGGCCGGCTTCTCCTCCGCCTTCCCGACGCTGGACGTCGTCGCGATCGCCGACCGCACGGGCGTGGCCCCGCTGGACGTCGCCGAGGTGTACTACGACCTCGCCGACCGCCTGGAGATCACCCAGCTGATGGACCGCATCATCGAACTGCCGCGGTCCGACCGCTGGCAGTCGATGGCCCGCGCGTCCATCCGCGAGGACCTGTTCGCGGCGCACGCGGCCCTGACGGCCGACGTGCTGTCCGTGGGCAACGGCACCTCGACTCCCGAGGAGCGCTTCAAGGCGTGGGAGGAGAAGAACGCGGCGATCATCTCGCGGGCCCGTACGACCCTGGACGAGATCCGCGGCTCGGACGACTTCGACCTGGCGAACCTGTCGGTGGCGATGCGGACGATGCGGTCGCTGCTGCGGGTGCACAGCTGATCGACGGCGCTGCGCCGCGCGGCGCCGCGGCCGGTGTCGCCGGACGGGCCGGGCCCGGGACCATGCGGTCCCGGGCCCGGCCCGTTCCGTGTGCGCGGGGCGCCGGCCGGCCGGGCGGCGCCCCCCGACTTCCGCCCCCCGACCTCCGCCCCCCGCGCCTCGCACGCGGCGGCGCGCGGAGCCCGGCGCGCCCGCGGGGTCACGTGCGGGTGAAGGCCTCGTACGCGGCGCAGACCTCGGCCGCGGGGCCGTCCATGCGCAGGACGCCCGATTCCAGCCAGAGGGCGCGGTCGCACGTCTCGCGGACGGTGTTGATGCCGTGGCTGACCAGGAAGACGGTGCCCGCGTGCTCCCGCAACTCCTCGATCCGGGCCTGGCTGCGCCGCTGGAAGGCGGCGTCCCCGGTGGCCAGGGCCTCGTCGATCATCAGGACGTCGTGGTCCTTGGCGGCCGCGATGGAGAAGCGCAGCCGGGCGCCCATGCCCGAGGAGTACGTCCGCATCGGCAGTGAGATGAAGTCGCCCTTCTCGTTGATCCCGGAGAAGTCGACGATGCCTTGGTAGCGCTGCTTGATCTGCTCGCGGCTCATGCCCATGGCGAGACCGCCGAGGACGACGTTGCGCTCGCCGGTCAGATCGTTCATCAGTGCGGCGTTCACGCCCAGCAGGGAGGGCTGGCCGTGCGAGAAGATCGCCCCCGCCGCGACCGGCTGGAGGCCGGCGATGGCGGCCAGCAGGGTGGACTTGCCCGAGCCGTTCGAACCGATGAGGCCGATGGCCTCGCCCTTGTACGCGGTGAAGCCGACGCCCCTGACCGCGTGCACCTCGCGGATTCCCGGCGCCGGCTTGCGGGAGAAGACCCGGCTCAGGGCCGCGGTGGCGCCGCCCTTGCGGCCGCCGCCGCCCTGGACGCGGTAGACGACGTGGACGTCGTGGGCGATGACGGTGGGCACGCGGGTCTCCGGGACCCGCGGTGCGGTGGTGGGGCGGGTGCGCGTTGCGGTGTCAGCCACGTCCGTACTCCTCCTCGGCCTTCCAGAAGTAGATGAAGCCCCCGGCGCCGGCGAGCAGCGCCCAGCCGATGGCCACCGGCCACACGTGGGGCGGCAGCGCATGCGCCGGGAAGCTGTCGATGAGCGCGAAGCGCATGAGGTCGATGTAGACGGCGGCCGGGTTCAGCTTCAGGGCCGTCGACACCCAGTGCGGCAGCTGGTCGGTGCTGAGCATCTGGTCGATGGACCACATGACGCCCGAGGAGTACATCCAGGTGCGCAGCACGAAGGGCATCAGCTGGCTGACGTCCGGGTTCTTGCTGCCGATACGGGCCATGGCCATGGCGCAGCCGGCCGCGAAGACCGCCGTCAGCAGGAGGACCGGAACGGCCAGGAACCAGGACGGGGCGGGTGTCTGGCCGAAGGCCAGCAGCAGGACGGCCAGGGCGGCCATGCTGACGAGCAGCTGCTGGAAGAGCTGCACCACGGTGGAGATGGGCAGGCTGGCACGCGGGAAGTGCAGGGCGCGGACCAGTCCGCGGTTGCCGTGGACGGCGCGAGTGCCGGCGTTGACGGAACTGCCGATGAAGTCCCAGACGAAGATGCCGGTGATCAGGAACGGCACGTAGTCGGGCACGTTGTGGCTGGCGCGCATGACGATGCCGAAGATGACGTAGTAGACCGCCGCGTTGAGCAGCGGGGTCACCAGGTGCCAGACCTGCCCGAGCTTGGCGGTGCTGTACTGCGCCTGCATGCGGGCGGTCGCGTACGCGCTGACGAAGTGGCGCCGCCCCCAGAGCTGCCCGACGTACTGGGGGAGCGTGGGGCGGGCGCCGCTCAGGGTCAGGCCGTGCCGGGCCGCCAGCTCGGAGAGCTCCGGCGGGATCGGGCGGGCCGCGGCTGCTGCGGCGGTCGGGGGTGCGGTCGCGGTGGTCACAGGGGTCGCTTTCGACGGGGTCGGGGCGTCGCCGGCCGGGGCGTCTCCCAGCATTGGCTGACGATGGGACGGTTCCGTATCGTCGCTACGGCGAGACTAGGACCCGGAGCGTCGGAACGCAACCGTATCGTCGTGACGCGGGGCGCGGCTATGCTCTCCGCATGACCTCCGACCCCGCCGCCGCCCCCGCCCGCCGCCAGCCCGCCGGCGCCGCCGTCCTGCGCGAGGACGTGACCGCCGCGATCCGGGAGGCGGTGGTCGAGGAGCTGGCCGCCGTCGGCTTCGCCCGGATGTCCATCGAGGGCATCGCGCGCCGCGCCGGGGTCGGCAAGACGGCCGTCTACCGGCGTTGGAAGTCGAAGCTGCACCTGGTGCTGGACCTGGTCGGGGCCTTCGCGGCGGACGGCCTGCCGGTGCCGTCGACCGGCTCCCTCTGCGGGGACGTACGAGCCCTGCTGGAGGTCATGACGCACGTGCTGCGGCACCCGGTGGCCTCCGCGGTCATCCCGGACCTGCTGGTGGAGGCCGCGCGCAATCCCGAGATCGCGGACGCGGTGCGGGGCGCGCTGCTGGACGGACAGCGCCGGATGGCCGAGGGAATCGTCTCGGAGGCGGTCGCCCGCGGCGAGCTGCCGGCGAGCGTCACCCCGGACCACGCCCTCGACCTGCTGATCGGCCCGCTCTACTGGCGCCAGGTCGTCGTCCGCGACGCGGTGACGGGCGCCCAGCTGGACGTGCTGGCCCGCCAGGTGGTCGCGGGGCTGAAGGCGGGGGCGGGACCGGCCTGAGCCGGCGGCCGGCGGCTACGCCCAGCGGCCCGCCGACAGGCGGGCCGGTGTGGGCTCCGGGGCGGGGGACGGGGCCGGCGGCGCGGGGCGGCGTTCCGCCAGGGGGGTGACCGCCGGCTCCGGGACGGCCTGGCTCAGGAAGACCCGGCGCACCACCCGCTCCGCCGCGTGGCCGATCCACTGCGCGTCACTTGATCGCGCCGGCCATCACCCCCGTGACGAACTGCCGCTGGAAGGCGAAGAAGACGACGAGCGGGACCACCATCGACAGGAAGGCCCCCGGGGCCAGCACGTCGATGTTGTTCCCGAACTGCCGCACCTGCTGCTGGAGTGCGACCGTGATCGGCGGGTTCGCCGAGTCGGCGAAGACGAGCGCGACCAGCATGTCGTTCCACACCCACAGGAACTGGAAGATCCCGAGCGAGGCGATGGCCGGACCGCCCAGCGGCAGCACCACCCGTGCGAACAGCCGCAGTTCGCCCGCCCCGTCCAGGCGGGCCGCCTCCAGCAGCTCGCGCGGGATCTGTGCGAAGAAGTTGCGCAGCAGGAACACCGCGAACGGCAGCCCGAAGGCGGTGTGGAACAGCACCACCCCCGCGGTGGTCTCGAACAGCCCGATGGAGCCGAAGAGTTCGGAGACCGGGATCAGGGCCACCTGCACGGGCACCACGAGCAGCCCGACGACGACGAGGAAGAGCCAGTCCCGGCCGGGGAACTCCAGCCAGGCGAAGGCGTACCCGGCGAACGCCCCCAGGACGAGGACGAGCACGGTCGCCGGCACGGCGATGGCGACCGTGTTCAGCAGGGACCCGGTGATCGTGTCGTTGGCCAGCAGACGCTCGTAGTTGTCGGCCGTCAGCCGGGAGGGCGCGGTGAGCGCCTCCCACCAGCCGCCCCTGCCGAGGTCCGCCGGGGAGAGGAAGGAGGAGACGAGCAGGCCCAGGGTGGGCATCAGCCAGAACAGCGCGGCCGCGACCAGGAAGACCCGCAGCGCCCCGGCCGCGGCGCGGCCCGCCAGGCGCCCCGCGCCGGACCTTCCGGAGGCGGACCCGCCGGACGCGGACCCGCCGGACGCGGACCCGGCGCGGACCGACACCCCGGACCCGGACCCGGACCCGGGTCCGGCCCCCGACCCCGACCCCGACCCGGCTTTCGGGCCCCCGCCCGCCGCGGGGGCGCCCGTACGCGCTTCGGGTACCGACGGCCGGCCCGGCGGCGGCCCGGCCGGTACGGCCCGCTCCGGCGTCCCCTCGAATCCGCTCATCGGGACCTTTCCTTCCGCAGCCTGCGGATGTTCACCAGCATGACCGGGACCACCAGCACCAGCAGCAGCACCGCGATGGCACTGCCCAGCCCCGGATCGGCGTCCGTCCCGAAGGAAGTGCGGTACAGCTGGAGCGCCAGGACGTTCGCGTCGTCCTGCACCGCCCCGGGCGCGATGACGAAGACCAGGTCGAAGACCTTCATGACGTTGATGACCAGCGTGACCAGGACGACCGCCAGGACGGGGGCCAGCATCGGCACGGTGATCCTGCGGAACACCTGCCACTCGGTCGCCCCGTCCACCCGCGCCGCCTCCAGCAGCTCCCGCGGCACGGCGGCCAGCCCGGCCCCGATCAGCACCATCGCGAATCCGGCCCACATCCACACGTACGCCCCGATGACCGCCGGGGTCACCAGCGCGGGCCCCAGCCACTGGACGCCCGCGTAGGCCTCCTGGAAGTTCGAGGCCGGCAACCGGAGCTGCGCCCCGTCGGCCTTCGCCGACAGGGTGAAGGTGCCGTCGGCGCGCGCGGTGGCCGCCTCCACGACCCTGCCGTCCCTGACCGCCTCGACGCGCATCCCGGCGAGGGCGGACTCGGTGGGGTCCACCGCGTTCGTCCGGCCGCCCCCGCCCCGGGTGAAGTCCTGCCAGACCGTGCCGGTGACCTTCCCCGGGGCCGGGGCGGCCGCCTCGGCGACGGCGGCCCCCGCGGGCAGCGCCCCGGGAGCCACGCCGACCAGCGGCAGCAGCACCGCGGTGCCCGCCCGGACGGGATCGCGGGTCGCGAAGGCGCCCCCGCCGGCGTCCACCAGCGGCGAGTCCCGGCCCGGCCGGGCCTTCGGATAGGCCGAGGACTCCGCGAAGGTGTCGTGGACCCCGACCCACACCGCGTTGGCGATGCCCCGGTCGGGATCGTGGTCGTAGACGAGCCGGAAGATGATGCCGGCCGCCAGCATCGAGATCGCCATCGGCATGAAGACCAGGAGCTTGAACGCCGTGCCCCAGCGCACCCGTTCCGTGAGCACGGCGAAGATCAGGCCGAGGGCGGTGGCGGTGGTCGGGGCGAGCACCACCCACACCGCCGTGTTCGTCAGGGCGGTGCGGATGGTCCCGTCGCTCAGGATCTCCCGGTAGTTGTCGGCCCCGACGAAGCCGGAGCCGGCGCGGTCGAAGAGGCTGCGGTAGAGCGAGTAGCCGATCGGGTGCACGACGAGCGCGCCGAGCAGCACGAGGGCCGGCAGCAGGAACGCCGCCGCGACCAGGCGCCGGCGCCGCGTCTCGGCGCTCCTGCCCTTCGCGGCCGCCGCGGTGGCGGGGGCGGCCACCGGATCAGTTCCCGTACGCCTTGGCCGCGTCCGCCTCCAGTTTCGCCTGCGCCCCCGCCACGTCCGACGGGTTCGCCAGGAAGTCCTGGAGCGCCTTCCACTCGCCGGCGCCCGGGGTGCCGCCGAAGGCCGCCGGCGCCTGGTCCGACATGTCGAAGCGGAAGTCGTCGCCCGCCGCGATCAGCGCCTTGGCGATGTCCCGCTGGATGTCGTTGGGGTACGCGGCCGGATCGACCGCCTTGTTGGGGGAGACGAAGCCGCCCAGCCGGGCCTGGATCTCCGCCGCGTCGGGCGAGGCCAGGAAGGTCAGCAGGGCCTGCGCGCCCTTCGAGGGCTTCAGCGCGACCGCCACGTCGCCGCCCGAGACCACCGGCGACTTGGCGCCGACCGCCGGGAAGGGGAAGACGAGGGCGTCCGTGCCCACCTTCGCCTCGGTCTGTGCGATGTTCACCGCGACGAAGTCGCCCTCGAAGACCATGGCGGCCGCCGGACGGTCACCGCCGGTGAAGGTCTGCGTCACCGACTTGGGGAACTCGGTGGCCAGCGCCCCGCTGGCACCGCCCGCCAGGAAGTCCTTGCGCCCGAACAGCTCGCCCAGCGTGGTCAGGGCCTGCTTGACGCTGTCGTCCGTCCACTTGATCTGGTGCTTGGCCAGCTGGTCGTACTTCTCCGGACCCGCCTGGGAGAGGTAGACGTTCTCGAACCAGTCGGTGAGGGTCCAGCCGTCCGCGCCGGCCACCGACACCGCCGGGGTGCCGGACGCGGAGATCGTGTCCGCAGCCGCCAGCAACTCCTTCCAGGTGGCGGGGGGTTTGACGCCCGCCGCCTCGAAGGCCTTCGCGTTGTACCAGATCAGCGATTTGTTGGCGGCCTTGTAGTACACGCCGTACTGGGTGCCCTCGACCGCCCCCAGCGTCTTCCAGCCCGCCGAGTAGTTGGCGTCGAGCTGGGCCTGGGCCTCCGGGCCCACCGGCTGCGCCCACTTGTTCTGCACCGCCGAGACCAGCGCCCCGACCTGCGGCAGCAGCGCCACGTCCGGCGGCGCACCGCCCGCGATCTTCGTGCCGAGGAAGTTCACGATCGGGTCCTGCGCCGGGACGAAGGTGACGGTGGCCCCGGTCCGCTTCTCGAACTCCTTGAGGACCTTGGTGAAGTTCTCCTGCTCGGGGCCCGTCCAGACGGCCGCGACCTCCAGCTTCTCGCCCGCCAGCCGAGGTAGTTCCACCGTCGGCCCGGAGGCGGTCGTACCGCCCCGGGGCGGCTCGTCCTTCGTCCCGCCGCCTCCGCAGGCGCTCAGCGCGAGCGCGCCCGCGGCCGCGACCGCCGCCCAGTTCAGTGTCGTACGACGCCTTCCGTGCCTGCGCATGGCTCTGCCCCCGATGCCCGTGGTGTGTCCCGGACCACAAGGTCTACGCCGACCCGCGCGCCCCCGCAATACCGCGTCACGGGAGCGCGCAGGGGCTCACGGGGCGGGAGGGAACAGCACGGGCACCGCCGAGACCAGGTGGGAGGCCCGGTCCAGGGCGCTGGCCAGCAACGCGAGGTCGGTCGGACCGTTGCCCAGCTCGCGCACCGGACGACGGGCGGGCGGGTCGCCCATCCGCTCCCACTCCACCGGGACCACGGTCGGCCTCAGGGTCGCCGTCCGCGGGATGCGGCCCGTGACCCGGCCGGCCTGGAAGGGGAGCGTACGGCCGTCCGCGTACCGCAGCAGGCCCCGGCCGGGACCCGGCCGGTCCGGGGCGTCGAGCTCCACCCGCAGGGTGCTGAGGCGGGCCGCCCCGGTCTCGGCCGTGCGGTCGGGGCGGGCGGTGGTCGCCACCAGGTGCACCCCCAGGCGGGCGCCCTCGCGGGCGACCGCCTCCAGTGCCCGGACCACCGAGCCGGCGGCGGGCCTCCCCGTGCTGCCCAGCCCCGGCGCGACCAGCGCGTCGAAGTCGTCGACCAGCACCACCAGCCGCGGCAGCGGGCTCGGCCCCGCCGGGTCGGTCCGCGGCGCCGAGGCCCGCAGCCGCAGGGTGCCGGTGCGCTGGGGTTCTATGTCGCCGCGCAGCTCACCGGGGGTGGGCCGACGGGGTGAGACCATCCGGTCGGAGAGCTCGCGCCGGGCGTGCCAGTCCCCGAACGGCGTTCCGTCGAGCAGCTCGTGGCGACGCTTCAGCTCGGCGCCCAGGGCCTGCGCGAACTCCCGCATGCGCAGCGGGTCGGAGGCCACCAGGTGCGCGGACACGTGGGGGAGCTCGGTACAGGGCAGCAGCCCGTCGCCGCGCTCCCCGCCCGCCCCGTCCAGCAGGAGCAGCCCGAGCCGGTCGGGCCGGGCGGCCGCGGACAGCGACGCGGCCACCGAGCGCAGCAGTTCGGTGCGTCCGCTCCCCGCGGGGCCTTCGATCAGCAGGTGCGGGCCGTCGTGGACCAGTTCGGCGCCGACGGCCCCGCGCCGCCCGCTGCCCAGCACGATCTCGGCCAGGCCCCCCGCGCCCTGCCCCTGGTCGGTGGCCGCGGCCCAACGGGCCATCAGGGACGCCGGAGTGGCCCGCGCCAGCCCCAGCTCGTCCAGCAGCCGCGCGGTGGCGGGCAGGCTGGCCGCGGCGGGCCGGGGGGAGCCGACCGAGCCGCCGTCGGCGCGCAGCGGGGCCAGGGCCCGGGCGAACCGCTCGGCCCAGGCCGTGGAGACGGCGTCGGCGGTGGCGGTCTCGCCGCGGGGGACGGGCCGGCCGCCGGTGGCCGTGAAGGTCCGTACGGCCGTGGCGACGTCCCCGCTCAGCAGGGCCACCACCGCGCAGTCCCGGAAGCCGGGGGTGCCCGCGCAGGCGGCCTCGTACGTCTCGGTGACCGGCGAGGCGGGGGTGGCGGCCGGGGCCTCGGCGAGGGCGATCACGTGGATGCCGGCGGCCGGGCCGTGCGAGGCGAGCCGGCCGGTCACGTCGCGCAGCGCGCCCGCACCGGGATCGCCGTCGAGGACGAGGAGGGTGTACGGCCCCCGGTACGCGAGGGCGGCCTGCCGGACCCGCTCCGGATCGGCGGCGGCCCAGTGCGTGCCGAGGGGGCCGTCGTCCAGCCGCCGGGTCAGCTCGCCGGTCCGGGCGGCGGCCTGGTCGCGGTCGTAGGCGAGGAGCAGCCGGCAGTCCTGGCCGTGGGCGGGACGTACGTGGGGGAGCCAGCCGAGCCAGCCCCAGTCGCGGCGGCGCTCGGCGAGCGGGCGGGCCCGGTCGGCGCAGACCAGCACGATCTCCAGCTGCCCCGGCGCGTGCAGGGCGGCCAGTTGCGCCACGACGTTGCGGGCGACCCCGGCGAGGCGGGCGCGCGGACCGGCGAGGCCGAGGGAGCCGGCGCCCCGCAGGTCCACCCGGCTGCCGGCCCCGAGCCCGACGGTCAGTACCGCGGGGTGTCCGGGCGTACGGGACCACAGGCGCTCGGTGGGGCCCAGCGCGGCCAGCAGCAGGGCGGCCGGATCGTCGGGGTCGGGCGCGGCGGAGGCGGCCGCCGCGGCCTCCGGGGCGGCCGGGGCCTGGTCCTCCTCGTCGCCCCGGACCCACTTGCGGGCCCAGGCGCCGAGGCCCCGGCGGCGACCCGCGGGGGTCCCTGGCGGCGGCCCGTAGGCGGGGTCGGGTTCGGGGCCGTACGCCGGGTCGGGTGTGGCCGCGGGGGCGCGGTCCGGGGCGGCCGGGGCCGCGGCGTACGGGCCGCCGTCCGGGGCGCCCGCTGCGGGGTGCCCGGCGCGCCCCGGGGCGGCCGCGGGGCCGTCGCCGGCCGCGTCGGTTCCGGTCCGGGCGCGGGGGACGGGGTGCGCGCCCCGGGCCACCGTGCCGGCGCCCGGCGTGCCGATGGCGTACCCGGAGCCGGAGCCCGAGCCGGGGCCGCCGTACCCGGAGCCGGAGCCGGGGCCGCCGTACCAGGCGCCCGAGCCCTCGCCCGAGCCCGAGCCGGAGCTCGTGCCCGCGCCGGCGTCCGGGGCGCCGAACCGGGGGGTCCCGGAGGCGGGTGTGTCGGCGCCGCGGCCGTCGCCGCCCGGTGCCGCGGGGACCGCGGGTCTCGGGGCACGGCCCGGGACGGCGAGGTGGCCCTCCAGATCGGGGACCACCGCCAGCGGGGCCGTACCGGTGGCGGCCAGGCGCAGCGTGGACTCGCCGACCCGCAGCAGCGCTCCCGGGGGCAGGGCCACCGGCCGGCTGCCCACCGGGACGCCGTCCAGGGTGGTGCCGTTCGTGGAGTTCAGGTCGGCCACCGCCACCCGGCCGTCCGGGGCCACCGTCACCGCGCAGTGCATCCGGGACACGTCCGGGTCGTCCAGCGGGACGTCGGCGTCGGCGGACCGGCCGACCCGGACCTCCCCGCTGTGCAGCAGGTGGACCCCGCCCGCGTCGGGCCCCGCCACGACGTGCAGCTGGGGCGCGCCCGGGCTCTCCTCCGGCAGGACGTCCGGCGCGGGCGCGTGCAGCGCCAGTACCGCGCCGTCCACCAGCGGGGGCTCGCCCAGCACCCGCCGCTGGAGGTCGAGCCGCTCGGCGCCGGCGTACAGCACGACCGTGCCCCCGGTGTCGGGCCCGCCGACGGTCGCGGCGAGCCCGGAGGCGACGGCGGCCAGCGCGGTGCCCGCGGGCGCGGTGACGAGCACGTCACAGCTCGCGGGTGAGGTCGGGTGGCCGCTGCGCGACCCAAGGACGGTCAGCCGGATCTGCATCGCCGTCAGCGGTCCCTTCTGCGCGGTGCGCGGTGCGTGCGCCCGGCAGGGGAGGTACGGGACATGGCTGCCCGATCGCCCCCCGCCCGGCACGGACGCGTCGTCCGGTCAGGTCTGCCGGAAGGCGGGGCTCCCGTCCCGTGCCGTTCCGTACGGGTGCATCCTCGCACCTGTCGTACACAACACGCCCGGCACCCGGCAACAAATGATCTTGGTCGGTTTCCGGCCGGGTCGGGCCCCGGCCGGATGTGGACCCCCGGCCGGGCAAAGTCCCGGAAAATCGCCCCCGGCATACCCCGCAAACATCACTCTTCGTACATATGTGCGGCAACCAACCACCGGCGTCCGGCGTCTTCCCCGGGGACACCCCCTAGAGTGGGCCGGAAAACCTATCGGTGGATGACGGCGGAAACCGCGCCGGCAGACGACAGCAGGGAGCGCGAGACGTGCGGCCAGTCGGCAGCAAGTACCTGCTCGAGGAGCCGCTCGGGCGCGGCGCCACGGGCACCGTCTGGCGCGCGCGCCAGCGGGAGGCCGCGGGCGCGGAGGCCGCGGTCGCCGGCCATCCCGGCGAGACCGTGGCCATCAAGGTCCTCAAGGAGGAGCTGGCCCACGATCCCGACATCGTCATGCGCTTCCTGCGCGAGCGGTCGGTCCTGCTGCGGCTGACCCACCCCAACATCGTCCGCACGCGCGACCTCGTCGTCGAGGGCGATCTGCTCGCCCTGGTCATGGACCTCATCGACGGTCCGGACCTGCACCGGTACCTGCGCGAGAACGGCCCCTTCACCCCGGTCGCCGCGAGCCTGCTGACCGCTCAGATCGCGGACGCGCTCGCCGCCAGCCACGCCGACGGCGTGGTCCACCGCGACCTGAAGCCCGCCAACGTGCTCCTCGACGAGCGGGCCGGCCAGATGAAGCCGATGCTCACCGACTTCGGCATCGCGCGCCTCGCGGACTCCCCGGGCCTGACCCGCACCCACGAGTTCGTCGGCACCCCCGCCTACGTCGCCCCCGAGTCCGCCGAGGGCCGCCCGCAGACCTCCGCCGTCGACATCTACGGCGCCGGCATCCTGCTCTACGAACTGGTCACCGGGCGGCCGCCGTTCGCCGGCGGCACCGCGCTCGAAGTCCTCCACCGCCACCTCAGCGAGGAGCCGCAGCGCCCCTCGACCCTGCCCGAGCCGCTCTGGACCGTCATCGAGCGGTGCCTGCGCAAGGAGCCGGGCGAGCGCCCCAGCGCCGAGAACCTCGCCCGCGGGCTGCGGGTGGTGGCCTCCGGCATCGGCGTGCACTCCGCCCCCTCCGAGGTCGAGGCCGCGCTCGGCGTCGGCGCGCTGCTCGTCCCCGACCCCTCGCCCGCCCCGGTGCCCGAGACCCCGGGCGCCGCGGACGCCACCCGGGTGCTCCCCGGCTCCGCCGGCTCGCCCATGGGCGGCTACGACCCGAACGGCATGACCAGCGTCCTGCCGCCGGTCGGCGCGGCCGACGCGACCTCGGTGCTGCCGAGCACGGGGCGGCCGGGGGCCCCGGCCGCCGACGCGACCTCCGTCATGCCCCCCGTGCAGCGGCCGGACCAGCCGCACCCGTGGGAGTCGCAGATGCGCGCCGCCCGCGACCGCAACGAGCAGACGCAGATGCAGTACCTCGACCCGAGCGAGGACCCGCTGCGCCGGCGCCCGCAGCGGCAGGCGCCCCCGCCCCCGCCGCCGCAGCAGCGGCCCCAGCAGGGTCCGCCGCCTCAGCAGCAGCAGCCGTACCGGCAGGGCCCGCCGCCGCAGCAGTACCAGCAGCCTCAGCGGCCCCAGTACCAGCAGCAGCAGCCTCAGCAGTACGCGCCTCCGCCGCCGCAGCACTACCAGCAGCCGCAGCAGCCGCAGCAGTACCAGCAGCCGCAACAGCAGCCGCAGTACCGCCAGCCGCAGCCGCCCCAGCAGCCGCAGCAGCGGCCCCCGCAGAGCCCGCCGCCCCGGCGACCGGAACCCCGCGAGCCGCGCCGGCGCAGTGCCAACCCGGTACGGATTCCCGGCCTCGGCTGCCTCAAGGGCTGCCTGGTCATGATCGTGCTGTTCGTCGTGGCGGGCTGGCTGATCTGGGAGCTGACCCCGCTCCAGGAGTGGGTCGGCACCGGGCGCGGCTGGTGGGACCAGCTGTGGACCTGGGGCACCGACGCCGCCGACTTCGTCGGCTCCATCGGCGATTCGGGCGGCTCGGGCGGCTCCGGAGGTTCCGGCACACCCTGAAGCGGGCCGCCGTAGGGGTGAGTTCGTGGATTTGTCGACTTCTGGGGCGTGATTTCGCCCGCAGAAGTGAAGGTCGTCGCGAATCGGGCCCCCTACTGGCCTCCAACCCCGACCCGGCCGCGTAGCTTTGGTGCGTACGCCAGCCGCTGAGGGAGCAGTCGTGGCACGGAAGATCGGCAGCCGGTACACCGCGCACCAGATCCTGGGACGCGGCAGCGCGGGCACGGTGTGGCTGGGCGAGGGGCCTGACGGCCCCGTCGCCGTCAAACTGCTGCGCGAGGACCTCGCGTCCGACCAGGAGCTGGTCGGACGGTTCGTCCAGGAGCGCAGCGCGCTGCTCGGCCTGGAGCACCCGCACGTCGTCTCCGTCCGCGACCTCGTCGTCGACGGCAACGACCTCGCCCTGGTGATGGACCTCGTCCGCGGTACGGACCTGCGCACGCGCCTCGACCGGGAGCGGCGGCTCGCCCCCGAGGCGGCCGTGGCGATCGTCGCGGACGTCGCCGACGCGCTGGCCGCTGCCCACGCGGCCGGCGTCGTGCACCGGGACGTCAAGCCCGAGAACGTCCTGCTGGACATGCAGGGCCCGCTCGGCCCCGGCGGGGCCCATCCGGCGCTGCTGACCGACTTCGGCGTGGCCAAGCTGATCGACTCCCCCCGGCGGGCCTCGGGCGGCCGGGCCTCCGCTCCGACCACCCGGATCATCGGCACCCCGGACTACCTGGCCCCCGAGATCGTGGAGGGCCTGCCGCCGCGGGCCGCGGTGGACATATACGCCCTGGCCACGGTCCTGTACGAGCTGCTGGCCGGTTTCACCCCCTTCGGCGGCGGCCACCCGGGCGCGGTGCTGCGCCGGCACGTCACGGAGACCGTCGTCCCGCTGCCCGGTATCCCCGACGAGCTGTGGCAGCTGGTCGTGCAGTGCCTGGCTAAGGCCCCGGCCTCGCGGCTGCGGGCCTCGGAGCTGTCGGCCCGGCTGCGGGACCTGCTCCCGATGCTCGCCGGGATGCCCCCGCTGGACGTGGACGAGCCGGACGACGCCGGGCCCGGGGAGCCGCAGGCGCAGGAGCCGCCCGCCGATCCGGTGCGGCGCCGGGGCGTGGTCCCGCTGGTGCCGGGCTCCGCGACCGACTCCAACCGCGACACGCACACCTCGATGCGCGTGCCCGGGCCGGACGAGCTGGCGGGCGGGGCGCTGGGCACCGCCCGCGTGCCGCGCCCGGCCGGGGGCCACCGGCCGGGCGCCGCCCGCCACCGCGCGGAGGCCGCGCGCAAGCGCAGGCTGGTGCTCTCCGTGTCGGCGCTGGCGCTGGCCGCGGCGGTGGGCGTGGGCACGTGGCTCGCGGTCTCCGGGGGCGACGAGGCCCCGGCCCGGCAGGACACCAAGAACTCGGGCCCACCCACGCCGTAGCCGCGGCGGGCCCGGGCCACGCCCGGCCGGGGACTGCTACACCCCCACCAGCTCCGGGTGCCAGCGGCGGGCCACGGCCGGGTGGGCGCGGACCCAGCCCTTGAGCTCGTTGCGGCCGTACTCCGCGTGCAGCGGGTTCCGCGCGTCGTGCGCCACCCCGGGAGCCGCGCGCAGGTAGTCGCCGGGGACGGTCTCCACCACCGCGTCCAGCCGCGGGTTGTAGAAGAACGGCACCGAGTACCGCTCCACCGCTCCCGGCGGGCTGACCACCCGGTGGTCGGTCGCCGTCAGGTAGCCCTGCGTGGCGATCTCCAGCAGCTCGCCCAGGTTCACCACGAAGGCCCCCGGCAGCGGCGGCACGTCCACGTAGACGCCGTCCCGGAGCACCTGGAGGCCGCCCACCGAGTCCTGGAGGAGCAGCGTGAGGAAGCCGTAGTCCTTGTGCGCGCCCACGCCCTGGTCGGTGCCGGTGGGGGAGGACCCCGGGTAGCGGATCAGTTTGGTGTGCAGGTGCGGGCTGTCGAAGGCCGCGTCGAAGAAGTCGGCCGGGGCGCCGATCGAGACCAGCAGTTCCCGGAGCAGCCGGTGGGCCACCGCCGCCAGTCGCGACTGCCACTCCAGCACCGCCGTGCGGAGCTCGGGCAGGGCCGCCGGCCACTGGTTCGGTCCCTCCAGCCACAGGTACGCCGGGTCCTGCGGGCCCACCGCGGGGGCGGGCCGCTCGGCGCCCACGTCCAGTTGGTCGCGCCAGTCGGAGGAGCCGCCGGTCAGCTCGGTGCCGATGCGGGTGTAGCCGCGGAAGTGGGGGGAGTTCAGATTGCTCACGGCGAGCCGGTCGGCTTCCGGGAGGGCGAAGAAGGCCCTGGTCAGCTCCAGGATGCGGGCGGTCTCGGCCTCGGTGACGCCGTGCCCGGTCAGGTGCAGGAAACCGGTGTCCCTGGCCGCTGCGTGCAGCTTCTTCAGGAATGCGGCCCGCTGGGCCGGGTCGTCCGCCTGGGAGAGGTCCAGGACGGGGAGGGAGGAGTGCGCGGACGGCATGACGGCTCCGTTTCGGATGTCACGGGGTCCTGGTCCCCGGAGGTGGCGGGGGTCGCGGGTGGAGGAGGCGCCGGGGGCCGCACGGACCGCGGACAGGACCAAGTCGGATCGGGGTGGATCAGGCTTGGGGATGGTCCGGCGGCTGACAGCTCGTCGTCGTGACGCGCATGTGGTCCACATGGCGGCGCTTGACGAGGCGCGTGACGAGGCGATCGGTCATACGGTGAGCGTACGCCCGTGCGATGCCTCACCTGTACGGGTGATCCGGCCTGCCCGGCCGTCCTCCTCCGGGGACCGGCTACGCTGGACCCGTGGCAGTCGTCGATGTTTCCGAAGAGTTGAAGTCCCTCTCCTCGACCATGGGGTCGATCGAGGCCGTCCTGGACCTCGACAAGCTGAGGGCCGATATCGCCGTGCTCGAGGAGCAGGCCGCCGCGCCGTCCCTGTGGGACGACCCGGATGCCGCCCAGAAGATCACGAGCAAGCTTTCGCACCTCCAGGCGGAGGTCCGCAAGACCGAGACCCTGCGCGGGCGCATCGACGACCTTTCGGTCCTCTTCGAGCTCGCCCAGGAGATGGACGACGCGGACACCCTGGCGGAGGCCGAGACCGAGCTGGTCTCCGTCCGCAAGGCGCTGGACGAGATGGAGGTCCGGACCCTGCTCTCCGGCGAGTACGCCGAGCGCGAGGCCCTGGTCAACATCCGCGCCGAGGCCGGCGGCGTGGACGCCTCCGACTTCGCCGAGCGCCTCCAGCGCATGTACCTGCGCTGGGCCGAGCGCCACGGCTACCCGACCGAGATCTACGAGACCTCCTACGCGGAGGAGGCCGGCATCAAGTCGACCACCTTCGTCGTCAAGGCCCCGTACGCCTACGGCACCCTCTCCGTCGAGCAGGGCACGCACCGCCTCGTGCGCATCTCGCCCTTCGACAACCAGGGCCGACGCCAGACCTCCTTCGCGGGCGTCGAGGTGCTGCCGGTCGTCGAGTCCAGCGACCACGTCGAGATCGACGAGAGCGAGCTGCGCATCGACGTGTACCGCGCCTCCGGCCCCGGCGGCCAGGGCGTCAACACCACCGACTCGGCCGTGCGCATCACGCACATCCCGACCGGCATCGTGGTCTCGTGCCAGAACGAGCGCTCCCAGATCCAGAACAAGGCCAGCGCGATGAACGTCCTCCAGGCCAAGCTGCTCGAGCGGCGCCGCCAGGAGGAGAAGGACAAGATGGACGCCCTCAAGGACGGCGGCAGCTCCTGGGGCAACCAGATGCGCTCCTACGTCCTGCACCCGTACCAGATGGTCAAGGACCTGCGGACGGAGTTCGAGGTCGGCAACCCGCAGGCGGTGCTCGACGGCGAGATCGACGGCTTCCTGGAGGCCGGAATCCGCTGGCGCAAGCAGCAGGAGCAGACGGCCTGACGCGCTCCGGCGCGCGAGCGCCCGGGCGTGACGAAGGGCCCGGACACCTCGGTGTCCGGGCCCTTCGTCGTTCCGGGTGTGATCGGTACGCGGCGCGGTCGCGCCGCCCCGTCCGTCTCCTACGCGGTCTGCTGGACCACGAGCACCAGTGCCGCCACGAGGACCACCATGAGCGCGATGAGCATCATGGGATTCAGTCCGGAGAAGGGGCCCTCCTGCTGGAGGCGCTCCCGGTTCGCCCGGCACACCGGGCAGCGGCCCTGGCTGACGGGTGCGGCGCAGTTCGCGCACACGAGCCGGTCAATCGTCATGCGCTCCTCCTCTCGTCCCCTCGGCCCCGCTCATCGAATACAACGGCAGGGGGAAACGGTCCGTTCCCCCTACCACTGTGCCAGCTCCGCCGACATTCGGCGCGGCCCGTCCGGGCAATCGCGGTCCGGACCCTTGCGGACCCCGGGATAAAACGGGCAACTCCGGAGGCCGGGTCCACACCTCGCGCCCGTTCGCGTATGGTCACGCACACCTACTCCCGGCGACCGTGGTGCATCCGTGATCCGATTCGACAGCGTCTCCAAGTCCTACCCGAAGCAGAATCGCCCGGCACTCAGAGATGTCTCCCTGGACATCGCGAAGGGCGAGTTCGTCTTCCTGGTCGGCTCCTCCGGCTCCGGCAAGTCCACCTTCCTGCGGCTGATCCTGCGCGAGGAGCGGGCGAGCCACGGCCAGGTGCACGTCCTCGGCAAGGACCTCGCCAAGCTCTCCAACTGGAAGGTCCCGCAGATGCGGCGCCAGCTGGGGACCGTCTTCCAGGACTTCCGGCTGCTGCCCAACAAGACGGTGGCCGAGAACGTCGCCTTCGCGCAGGAGGTCATCGGCAAGCCGAGGGGCGAGATCCGCAAGGCCGTCCCGCAGGTCCTGGAGCTGGTCGGCCTCGGCGGCAAGGAGGCGCGGATGCCCGGCGAGCTCTCCGGCGGTGAGCAGCAGCGCGTGGCCATCGCACGCGCCTTCGTCAACCGCCCCGCCCTGCTGATCGCGGACGAGCCCACCGGCAACCTCGACCCGCAGACCTCCGTCGGCATCATGAAGCTGCTGGACCGGATCAACCGGACCGGCACCACCGTGATCATGGCGACGCACGACCAGCAGATCGTCGACCAGATGCGCAAGCGCGTCATCGAACTCGAACAGGGCCGTCTCGTACGCGACCAGTCGCGCGGCGTCTACGGCTACCAGCACTGAAAGGCACCTGAGACGCGATGCGCGCCCAGTTCGTCATGTCGGAGATCGGCGTCGGCCTCCGCCGCAACCTCACGATGACCTTCGCCGTCATCATCTCCGTGGCCCTGTCGCTGGCCCTGTTCGGCGGCTCCCTGCTCATGCGCGAGCAGGTGAGCAAGATGAAGGGCTACTGGTACGACAAGGCCAACGTCACGCTCTACCTCTGCAACAAGCAGGACGCCCAGGAGGCGACCGAGGCCGCCGCCAAGAAGGCCGAGGGTTCGGGGGCGGCCTCCACGGGCGTCACCACCTGCGGCAAGGGCGCGGTGACGGGCGATCAGAAGACGCAGATCGAGACCGAGCTCAAGCAGATGGACCTGGTCAAGTCCGTCGCCTACGAGTCGGCCGACGAGGCCTACAAGCACTACCAGGAGCAGTACGGGCACACCGCGCTGGCCTCGTCCATCACCCCCGACCAGATGCAGGAGTCCTTCCGGGTCAAGCTCAAGAACCCGGAGAAGTACAAGGTCGTCACCTCCGCCTTCGCCGGGCGGGACGGCGTCCACACCGTCGACGACCAGCGCCAGGCCATCGACGTCCTCTTCAAGATCCTGAACTACGTCAACGTCGCGGCCCTCGGCATCATGCTGATCATGCTGGTCGTGGCGCTGCTGCTGATCGTCAACACCGTGCGCGTCTCCGCCTTCAGCCGACGGAGGGAGACCGGGATCATGCGGCTGGTGGGCGCCTCCAGCTTCTACATCCAGGTCCCCTTCATCATGGAGGCGGCCGTCGCCGGCCTGATCGGCGCCGTCCTCGCCTGCTGCATGCTGGTCTCGGGCCAGTACTTCGTGATCGACCACGGCTTCGAGCTGCGGAACAAGATCCAGATCATCGACTTCATGGGCTGGAGCTCGGTGATCGGCAAGCTCCCCTACGTCCTCTTCATCGGCCTCCTGATGCCCTCGATGGCCGCCTTCCTCGCGTTGCGCAAGTACCTGAAGGTGTGACAAGCGCCCCGTGGGCCGTCCGGTCAACCCTCCGTACCGGTCCGGGGCTTGTCCTAGACTCGGCGCCATGCCGGGTCTGCCCGCCTTCTGTCTCCGGCCCCGCGGCCCACGTCGCGGGGCCGTCTTGACGTTGGTCTTCCTCACGTCCGTCGCCGCCGCCGCGAGCACCGGCTGCTGGGTCCCCGAGGAGCCCCCCGCCCTGGTCGCCCGTGCGGGTGGCGCGGCGGCCGCCGGGCCCGGGGCGCCCCGGTCGGCGAGCACCGCCGACCGTGAGGCGGTCGCCCGGGCAGCCGCCGAGGCCGTCGCCGAGGGGAAGTCCGGCAAGAAGGCCGCCCAGGAGGTGGTCAGCCGCAGCGGGGACCGCTGGGGCACCGTCTACGACCAGGACGAGTACGAGGCCTTCGCCGAGGACCTCGACGGCCGCTGGACCGGTGTCGGCCTCTGGGCCGAGCGCGGCCGGGACGGCCGGATCGAGATCGACAAGGTCCAGCCCGACAGCCCCGCCGCCCGGGCCGGCCTGCGCGCCGGAGACCGGCTGCTGAGCGTCGACGGGCACCACGTGACCGGCCTGGTCGTGGGCGACGTGGTCTCCCTGCTGCGCGGCGAGGCCGGCACCCCCGTCGTACTGGGGCTGAGCCGGGGCGGCGCCGACCTCACCGAGACCGTCCGCCGCGAGCAGCTGCGCACCGAGCCGGTGACCGTCCGGCAGCTTCCGGGCGGGATCACCGTCATCAAGGTCAGCTCCTTCACCCGCGGCTCCGGCGAGCGGGTCAGGGCCGCCGTCCGCGCGGCGCCGGCGGGCGCCGGGGTCGTGCTCGACCTGCGCGGCAACCCGGGGGGGCTGGTCACCGAGGCGGTGGCGGCGGCCTCGGCCTTCCTGGACGGCGGCCTCGTGGGGACGTACGACGTACGGGGGGAGCAGCGGGCGCTGTACGCGGCCCCGGGCGGGGACACGGCCCGGCCGCTGGTGGCCCTGGTCGACGCCGGCACGATGAGCGCGGCCGAGCTGGTGACGGGCGCGCTCCAGGACCGCGGCCGGGCGGTGGTGGTCGGCAGCCGGACCTTCGGCAAGGGCTCGGTGCAGATGCCGACCGAGCTCCCGGACGGCTCGGTGGCCGAGCTGACGGTGGGCACGTACCGCACCCCGGGGGGCCGCAGTCTGGACGGGGCAGGCATCATCCCGGACCTGGCGGCGGGCGGCGACGGGGCCGAGGAGCGGGCCGCCAGGGTATTGGGTGGCCCCGGGGTGGGTCCGTAGTGCGAAAATGACCGCACTATGGCTAAGGAAAAAGGGCGCAAGCTGATCGCCCAGAACAAGAAGGCGCACCACGACTACACGATCATCGACACCTACGAGTGCGGTCTCGTGCTCACGGGCACCGAGGTCAAGTCCCTGCGCCAGGGCCGGGCCTCGCTGGTGGACGGCTTCGTGACGATGGAGAGCGACGAGGCGTGGCTCTACAACGTCCACGTGCCGGAGTACAGCCAGGGCACCTGGACCAACCACAGCGCCCGCCGCAAGCGCAAGCTCCTCATGCACCGCGAGGAAATCGACAAGCTGGAGCGGAAGGCGCAGGAGTCGGGCCACACGATCGTCCCGCTGTCCCTGTACTTCAAGGACGGCCGGGCCAAGGTGGAGATCGCGCTGGCCAAGGGCAAGAAGGAGTACGACAAGCGCCAGACGCTCCGCGAGAAGCAGGACACGCGCGAGACGAGCCGTACGATCTCGGCGATCCGGCGCAGGCAGCGGGGCACGGTTTAATCGTCTGGCACGCGGTGGTCGACTTCGCGTACCATGGCGTCAGCACCACGCGCTTGCGGGTGGGGCAGCTTGAAAAATCAACATGGGGATGATCGGTTTCGACAGCGGATGTCGATGCAGGGGAAGCGAGCCGAGGAAGCGGCAATGATCTCGCTAACCACATGTCGCAAACAATAATCGCCAACTCCAAGAGCGATAACTCCCGCTTCACCCTCGCTGCCTAATAACAGTGAGCTGAAGCCTCTGTGAGGAGCGTCAGCCCGGAAGTGGTCCCGGTCCGGATCCTGGCGTCAACTAGGGATCTAAACCTCTAGCCCCGGTCACGGGGGTTGGAGGGAAACCAAACAGTGACTGAGCCCGTCGGAGACTTGTCCGTGTGATCTCCGGGGCTGAGAAAAGCGCAGCGGACTGCGCTCGGAGAAGCCCTGCTTCTGCACCGTTGGACGCGGGTTCGATTCCCGCCATCTCCACCACCCCATGTGAGAAGACCCCCTGACCTGCGAGAACTTCGCCAGGTCAGGGGGTTTTCTCGTGGTGCGGGTCAGTAGTGGTAACGCGCCTTGAGGATCTTCACTTCTTTGGCGTCCGCCCGGTACACGAGGCGGTGCTCGTCGTCGACGCGGCGTGACCAGTAGCCCGACAGCTCGCCCTTCAGCGGCTCGGGCTTGCCGATCCCGCTGAAGGGGTCGCGTTGAATCTCACCGATCAGGCGGGTGACCCTGCGCGCCGTCCTGCGGTCCGAGCCGAGCCAGAACAGGAAGTCCTCCCAGGCGTCCGGGTCGAAGTGGACGCTCCTCACTCCTCGCCGCCTGCCAGGTCCCTCAGCTCTTCCATGGTCTTGGTGACCGCGGGTGCGCTCTCGCGGTCACGGGCCACGGCTTCCATGAGCCGCCGGGCGTTGGCGGGGGAGCGAAGGAGGTAGACGGTCTCCTGCCACGCGTCGTAGTCGGCGGCGGACATGAGGACGGCGTCGCCGTTCTTGGAGGTGATGCGCACCGGGTCGTGGTCGGTGTTGACGCGCTCGATCAGCGGGAAGAGCGTGGCTCGGGCTTCGCTGGCGCTGATGGACATCGTCGGCACCCCTCGTTGAGTCGTACGAGTTTACCGTACGGGACACGTACCGTAAACACGTACCACTGTGCCGTTCCGGCTCGGTGGTACGGCGGGGCTCCGTCAGCAGAGCGGCACCTTGTTGAGGTTCTTCGCGTAGCGGGCGGCGATCCAGCCGCGGCCGTCGGCGAGCTTGTACCAGATCGCGTTTCCGTCGACGGGCTGGCCGTTGACCTTGCACTGGACGGCGACGACGTCGCCGGTCAGGGCCTTGCCCTTCGTCGCGTACCCGGTGCCCGGGCCGGAGTGGATGCCCAGGCCCTTCCCGGAGGAGACGATGCGGGCCGTCGGGTTCTTGTGGGGGCCGCCGCACTTCGCGCAGGTGCCCGGCGTGCCGGCGTCGCCCTTCGGGCCCCGGTCTCCCCGAGGCCCCTGGGGGCCGGCCGGGCCGCGGTCTCCCCGGTCCCCGCGCTCTCCCGTGTCGCCCTTCTCGCCCTTGGGGCCGGGGCTGCCCGGCTTTCCCTGGCGGCCCGGCTTCCCGTCGCGCCCGGGCTTGCCGTCGTCACCCTTGGGGCCGGTCACCGGGGTGGCGACGGCGAACAGCGCCGTCGCGTCCGGGCCGGTGGCCCACTCGCCGCCGCCCAGCGTCGTGCCCTCGGGCGCGTCCGCGTCCACCCGCAGCGCGACCCCCAGCTGCGTCTGCGCGCCGCTCGGGAAGGCGAAGCCGGCGCGGGTGCCCGCCTCGCAGGTCAGCAGCCGGGCGTCGGCCGAGCGCGTGCACGGGACGGTCGCACGCCGGCCGTCCCAGTAGAACCGGGCCTCCGGGAAGGTGGTGCGCTCCGGAGCGGTGATGCGGAACGTACCGCTGACGACCTGCTCCCCGCCGTTGGCGGCGGCGATGACCACGCGCCCCGTGCCGCCGGGGGCGATCGAGGGGAGGTACGGCTGGGAGAACCTGAGGGCGGCCGGGTCGGCCAGGGCCGGGACCGCCGGGACCAGCCAGGCCGTGGTGACGGCGGCGACGATCAGGGCCGCGGGTACGGAGCGGGAAGTCGGCACGGGGTGTTCCTCCGCAGGGGGAAGGGCGCTGGAGACACCCCAGTTATGGCCGATCGCGGGCGCCGGCGGTGGGTACCACGCGGGAACGATCACTCGGCCGCCGCAGGGAACGGCCCGCCGCCGCCGCGGGCAGGGCGAGGGCGGCCGCCGCCGCGGGCAGCAGGTACGCCGTCGTGGTGCCGAGGTGGTCGACGGCCAGGCCGGCCGTGGCCGAACCGACGGCGATGCCCGCCATGAGGGCGGTGACCGCCAGGGTCATGCCCTCGTTGAGGCGCCCCGCGGGGGTGCGGGCGTGCACCTCGGACATCGCGGTGACCATGGTCGGGGCCGTGGCGGTGCCGGCCAGCAGGAGGGCGCCGGCCAGGGCGGGCAGGGAGCCGGCGGCCGCCGCGGCCCACGGCAGGGCCATCATGACGGCCATCACGGACAGGCACAGGGGCAGACCGCGGGGGCGCAGGGTGCCGTAGACCAGGCCGGCGGCGCAGGAGCCCGCCGCCTGGAGGGCCAGCACCGCGCCGGAGGCGGAGCCCAGGCCGAGGGCGCCGAGGTGGGCGATCGAGGTGACCTCCATCGAGCCGAAGACCATGCCCGTGGCCAGGAACGGCAGCAGCAGCGGACCCAGGGCGCGCAGCGGGGACCGGGCTCCCCGGCGGGGCGCCGGCGACACGGGCGGCTCGGTGGCCCGCCGGGAGGTGAAGACCAGCATCCCGGTGAGGAGCAGGGCCGCGGCGGTGAGGGTGCCCGCCTCGGGGACCACCGCGGTGCACAGGGCGGCCGCCAGGACCGGGCCGAGCATGAAGCACAGCTCGTCGGCGGCCTGTTCGAAGGACATCGCCGTGTGGTGCGCGGCCGGGGAGCCGCGCAGCAGGTGGGTCCAGCGGGCCCGGGACATGCCGCCGGTGTTGGGGGTGGTGGCGGTGGCGGCGTACGAGGCGAAGAGGGTCCACGCGGGGGCGTCGGCGCGGACGCAGGCGACCAGGGACAGCGAACCCAGGACGGCCACCAGGGTGGCCGGGAGGGCGATCCGGGCCTGGCCGTGGCGGTCGATCAGCCGGGCCGTCCAGGGGCCCACCAGGGCCGTCGCGGCCAGGCCGGTGGCGGTGACCGCGCCGGCCAGGGCGTAGGAGCCGCGCTGCCCGGCGATCATCATGACGGCGCTGACCCCGAACATGCCCATCGGGAGCCGGGCGAGCAGGTTCCCGGCGGTGAAGGCGCGGGTGCCGGGCAGCGCGAACAGCCGGCGGTACGGTCCGGGCCCGAGGGCGCCACCCCGGCCCCGCCCGCGGCCGGCACCGGCCCGGGCGGGGGCGGCGGGCGCGGCGGCCGCGGCCGGTACGGCTGCGGGGACGGTCCGCGCGGCGGGCGGCACGACGGCGGGCGGGGCGGCGAGGACGAGGGTGGAGCCGGTGACGGCCATGAGGGGCATGGCCACAGCCTCGGCCGGGACCGGGCGCACCGTCCAACACCTGTTCAGGACCCATTCACGCCCCCGCGTTGTTAGTCTCCGGGGGTGATGCCCCGAGACGTGGACCCCCGCCTGCTGCGCGGGTTCGTCGCCGCCGCCGAGGAACTGCACTTCACCCGCGCCGCCGCCCGCCTGTACGTCGCCCAGCAGGCCCTCAGCCGGGACGTCCGGCGGCTGGAACGGGCCCTGGGCGCGACCCTGTTCGTACGGACCACCCGGCAGGTGCAGCTGACACCGGACGGGGAGCGGCTGCTGCCCCTGGCCCGGCGGGTGCTGGCCGCGCACGAGGAGCTCGGCGCGGCCTTCACCGCCCCCCGGGCGCTCCTCGTCGACGTGAACACCGACGGCCCCGGCACCGGGCGCACCGTCCTGGAGCGGGCCCGCGAACTCGCCCCGGAGTGCGAGCTGATGGCCCGCTTCGAGAGCGGTCTGACCCATGCCGCCGCCGAGATCGCGGCCGGGCGGCTCGACGTCTCCTTCGGGTACGCGGACGGCCTCGACCCGGCGCTGCGGGCCGGCCTCGCGCAGTGCCCCGTGCGGTACGAGCCGCTCGCCGTGCTGCTGCCCGAGGGGCACCCCCTGGCCGGGCACCGGGCCGTACCGCTGGACGGGCTGGCCGGGGAGTCGGTGTACGCCGGGGCCGGCAACCCGCGGACCCTGGAGTGGACGGGACTGGCCCGCGAGCTGTTCGCCGGGCGGGGCATCGAGGTGGCGCCGCCCGCGCCGGTGGCGATGGGCAAGGAGGAGTTCGGGCGGGTGATGGCCAAGACCGGCAACCCGGTGCTGGTCGCCGTGGACTTCCCCGACATGCCCGGATGCGTGAAGCGGCCGCTGACCGGGCCGGTCCCGCTGTCGCCGCTGTCGATGGTGTGGCGCGAGGGCTTCGGCCACCCCGGCCTGGACGCCCTGTGCGCCGCGGCCGCCGGGCTGGCCGCCGAGCACGGATGGCTCGTACCGGCGCCCGGCAGCTGGACGCCGAGCGGCTCACACCCGGCCGCCGGGGCGGGTGAGAGCAAGGTTTCCCGGCGGTCATCCGGCGGGGACCGGGGCTGAAACGCGCCCCTCGTACGGTCGTCACCACGGACGCGACAGCAGTGGAGGCGTGTGATGACCGGTACGACCGCACCGCGCAAGGGGGGCCGCTGGATCGAGCGGTGGGATCCCGAGGACGAGACCTTCTGGAAGGAGTCGGGGGAGCGGATCGCCCGGCGCAACCTCCTGTACTCCGTGCTCTCCGAGCACATCGGCTTCTCGATCTGGTCGCTGTGGTCGGTGATGGTGCTCTTCATGGGCCCCGGATACGGGATCGACCCCGCCGGGAAGTTCTTCCTCATCGCGACCGCCACCTTCGTCGGCGCCCTCGTGCGGGTGCCGTACACCTTCGCCGTCGCCCGCTTCGGCGGCCGGAACTGGACCGTCGTCAGCGCCCTGCTGCTGCTGGCGCCCGCCGTGGCGGCCCTGGTGGTGATGGAGCCCGGGACCTCGTACGGCACCTTCGTGCTCGTGGCCGCGCTGACCGGCGTGGGCGGCGGCAACTTCGCCTCGTCGATGACGAACATCAACGCCTTCTTCCCGCTGCGCAAGAAGGGCTGGGCCCTGGGGCTGAACGCGGGCGGCGGCAACATCGGCGTACCGGTGGTGCAGCTCGTCGCGCTGCTGGTCATCGCCACCGCCGGGGCCGGGCACCCGCGGCTGCTGCTCGCGGTCTACATCCCGCTGATCGTGGTCGCGGCCGCGCTCGCCCTGGCGCGGATGGACAACCTGGCACCCGTACGGAACGACACCGGCGCGGTCCGGGAGTCCGTGCGCGAACCCCACACCTGGATCATGGCGTTCCTGTACGTCGGCACCTTCGGGTCCTTCATCGGCTACAGCTTCGCCTTCGGGCTGGTGCTCCAGACGCAGTTCGGCCGCACCCCGCTCCAGGCCGCCTCGCTGACCTTCGTCGGGCCGCTGCTCGGCTCGCTGATCCGGCCCGTGGGCGGGGCCCTCGCGGACCGCTTCGGAGGGGCGCGGATCACGCTGGCCACGTTCGTGGCCATGGCGGCGGCCACCGGGGTCGTCATCCTGGCCTCGGTGCGGGAGTCGCTGCCGGTGTTCCTCGTCGGCTTCGTGGCGCTGTTCGTGCTGAGCGGGCTCGGCAACGGCTCCACGTACAAGATGATCCCGGGGATCTTCCAGGCGAAGGCCCTGGCCCGGGGCATGGCCGGCGAGGACGCGGCGGCTTACGGGCGCCGGCTCTCGGGGGCCTCCATGGGGCTGATCGGCGCGGTGGGGGCGCTCGGCGGGCTCGGCATCAACCTGGTCTTCCGGGAGGCGTTCACCGCCACCGGGTCCGGGACGGCCGCCTTCACGACCTTCCTCGGCTTCTACGCGGTGTGCTGCGCGGTGACGTGGGCGGTATACCTTCGCCGGCCCGCCGCGGAGACCGTCGCGGGGCCCAGGCCGGGGGCGCGACCGGGGACGGACGCGAAGCCGCAGCTCACCTCGGTGTAACGGTGGTTAACGGCCCCGAAATACGGTGGAACCGAGCCTGACACGCCGTGTTGGCAGGCTCGGGGCCCCGGCTTACCGTTCCCGCTCCCGCGGCGCGACACCGACCCACTGGGCAAGGCAGGTCACCATGTACGAGGACAGGCAGCACACCGGTCCCGGCCCCCTCTCGGGCTTCACCGTCGGTGTCACGGCCGCCCGGCGGGCCGACGACCTGATCGCCCTGCTCCGGCGGCGCGGGGCCGTCGTCCTGCACGCGCCCGCACTGCGGATCGTGCCGCTGGCCGACGACGGCGAACTGCTCGCCGCCACCAAGGAGCTGATCGGTTGCGCGCCGGACGTGGTGGTCGCCACCACCGCCATCGGCTTCCGCGGCTGGATCGAGGCCGCCGAGGGGTGGGGGGTCGGCGAGGAGCTGCTGGAGCGGCTGCGCCGCACCGAACTCCTCGCGCGCGGGCCGAAGGTGAAGGGCGCCATCCGCGCCGCCGGGCTCGTGGAGACCTGGTCCCCCGAGTCGGAGTCGCTCGCCGAGGTGCTGGAGCGGCTCCTGACGGCGGGGGTGGACGGGCGGCGGATCGCGCTGCAGCTGCACGGGGAGCCGCTGCCGGGCTTCGTGGAGGCGCTGCGGGCGGGCGGGGCCGACGTCGTGGTCGTCCCGGTGTACCGGTGGATGCCGCCCCAGGACCTGGCGCCGCTGGACCGGCTGCTGGACGCGGTGGTCGCCGGCACCGTGGACGCGGTCAGCTTCACCTCGGCGCCGGCGGCGGCCTCGCTGCTGTCGCGGGCCGAGGAGCGGGGCGTACGGGAGCCCGTGCTGGCGGCCCTGCGCGGCCCGGTGCTGTCCGCGTGCGTGGGGCCGGTGACGGCGCTGCCGCTCCAGGCGCTCGGGGTGGAGACGGTGCAGCCGGAGCGCTTCCGGCTGGGCCCGCTGGTCCAGCTGCTCTGCCAGGAGCTCCCGGGCCGGGCCCGGGTGCTGCCGGTCGCCGGGCACCGCCTGGAGGTACGGGGGCAGGCGGTGCTGCTGGACGCCGAGCTGCGGCCGGTGCAGCCGGCCGGGATGGCCCTGCTGCGGGCCCTGGCACGCCGTCCGGGCTGGGTGGTCTCCCGGGCGGACCTGCTCCGGGCGCTGCCGGGGGCGGGCCGGGACGAGCACGCGGTGGAGACGGCGATGGCCCGGCTGAGGGTGGCACTGGGGTCGCCGAAGCTGATCCAGACCGTGGTCAAGCGGGGGTACCGGCTGTCCCTGGACGCGGGCGGAGAGCACAAGTACGCGACCACACCCGGGGAGTGACGCCGCCACGGGAGCGTCGGCCGGGGTGCGGCCCGGGTGCGCTGGCGCGGGAGCGGTGGCCCGGGTGCGCCGGCGTGGGCTAGCGTGCCGGGATGATCATAGACGGAGTGGAGATGCGGGCGCTGGAGCCGGGCGACGCGGCCGGACTCGCCGACGTCCTGACCCGCAACCGGGCGTTCATGGCGCCCTTCGACCCGTACCGGTCCGAGGCCTTCTACACCGAGGCCGGGCAACTGGCCCGCATCGAGACCGCCCTCGCCGAGCGGGACGAGGGCCGGACCGTCCCGTACGTCTTCGTCGAGGCGGCGACCGGCGCACCCGTCGGGGCGCTCAACCTCGGAGCCATCGTGCTCGGTCCGCTGTGCAGCGGCCGCATCGGCTACTGGGTGGACCAGGCGTGGAACGGCCGGGGGCTGGCCACCGCCGGCGTGGAGGAGGTCTGCCGGCTCGCCCGCGACGAGGTGGGCCTGCACCGGGTCGAGGCCGGGACCCTGGTCGACAACCTGGCCTCGCAGCGGGTGCTGGCGAAGGCGGGCTTCGAGCAGTACGGGCTCGCCCGCCGCTACCTCCACATCAACGGCGCCTGGCGCGACCACCTCCTCTTCCAGCGGCTGCTGCACGAGGACCCGCCGCCGCTCGCGGCCTGACCCGGCGGCCCGGCGGTTCGGCGTCCCGGCACGATCCGGAGGGGCCCGGCCCGCCCCGGCCCACCCGCCCGCCCCCGAGCCGCCGCCCGGCCCCGAGCCGCCGCGCGCCCCCGAGTCGCCGCCCGCCCCCGGCGCCGCGCAAGGGCTTCCGCCCCGCGCGGGCTGCGGGCACTCTGGGAGCGGCGGCGGCGGGCGGGGTTCCGGCGAGCGAGGTGGTGACGGGCATGTGGTTCGACTCCGGCAGGGTCTGCCTGGACCTGATGGCCACCCTCGCGCCCGGTGACGGCCTCCGGGACGGTGACGGGCTGCGGCTGTGGTTCGCCGGCGCCGGGCTGGTGCCCGACCGGACGCCGCTCGCCCGGGTGGGGCCCGACTGGGCCGCCGCCTTCCGGGACCTGCGCGGCGACGTGGAGACCCTCGTACGGGCGGAACTGGACGGCCCCGGCGCCCCCCGCGCCGACACGGCGCCGGCCCTCGCCCGGGTCAACGCGCTGGCCGCCGGACCACCCCCCGGCCTGTGCGCCGTACGGGACCAGGAGGGCCACCTGGTAAGGGAGTTGTGCGGCGGCGTGGGATGCGGCGCGCTGCTCGCCGCCGTCGCCCGGGACGCAGTCGAGCTGCTCACCGACCCCGGCGACCGGGCGCTGCTGCGCGTCTGCGAGGGCGACGGCTGCACCCGGGTCTACCTGGACACCTCCCGCGGCCACCGGCGGCGCTGGTGCTCCAGTGAGCGGTGCGGCAACCGGGAGCGCGTCGCCCGGCACCGCCGGCGGGTCCTGGCGTCCGGCGCCTAGGTCCTGTGACCGGAAGGGTCCACCGGGTCGCGCCGCCCGGCACGCCCTCCCGGCCGCGGCACCGGGCGGCGTATCACCCCGCGAGACCGGTTCCGGAACGGGTATGCGGACCGGCCGCGAATTCGCGTACGGTTGACGGTCGCCCATGCACGTCAGAAGGGGGCCTTGGTGGCCGCGCAGAATGCCGCTGTCGACAGCACGGCGGATTCCGTCCGCGATCGGGAGGTCGCGGTCGAGCAGACGCATCTCGACCGGGTGTACCGACGCCTAGAGGAGAAGATCCACGAGGCCGAGTTCCTGATGAACGACGCCGCCCAGCGCGGCCAGGTGGGGACGCCCGGCGCCCTCGCCGAGCGCGACGCGCAGGTCTTCCGGGCAGGCATCCACCTGAACCGGTTGAACAGCGAGTTCGAGGACTTCCTCTTCGGCCGCATCGACCTGGTGCTCGGCAAGGACGGTGAGCGCGGGCCCGACGGCGCCTTCACCTCCGTCGAGCCGGCCGACGACGCGATCAGCGACGACCTCACCGCCGAGATCGCCGAGACGCTCCACATCGGCCGCATCGGGGTCCTGGACTCCGACTACGCCCCGCTGGTCATCGACTGGCGGGCGCCGGCCGCGGCGCCGTTCTACCGCTCCACGCCGAAGGAGCCCGGCCGGGTCGTGCGCCGGCGCGTCATCCGCTCTAAGGGCCGCAAGGTGCTGGGCGTGGAGGACGACCTGATGCGCCCGGAGGTCACCGCCACCCTCGACGGGCGGGAGCTGCCCGTCATCGGCGACGGCGCCCTCATGGCCGCCCTCGGCCGGGCCCGTACGCACTCCATGCGCGACATCGTCTCCTCCATCCAGGCCGAGCAGGACCTGGTGATCCGGGCGCCCGCCGCGTCTGTCGCCGAGGTCGCGGGCGGGCCGGGCACCGGCAAGACCGCCGTCGCCCTGCACCGCGCCGCCTACCTGCTCTACCAGGACCGGCGCCGCTACGCCGGCGGCATCCTGATCGTCTCCCCGACGCCGCTGCTCGTCGCGTACACCGAGGGCGTCCTGCCCTCCCTCGGCGAGGAGGGCCAGGTCGCCATCCGCGCGCTCGGATCGCTGGTCGACGGCGCCGAGGCGACCACGTACGACGACCCGTCCGTGGCCCGGATCAAGGGCTCCTCCCGGATGCTCAAGGTGCTGCGCAAGGCCGTACGGGGAGCACTGGAGCTCGGCAACGCCCCCGACCGGCTCCGCGTGGTGGCCTTCGGCCGCCGCCACGAGCTGGAGTCCGCCGAGCTCAACCGGATCCGGCAGAACGTCCTCGGCGGCACCGCGCCCGTCAACCTGCTCCGCCCGCGCGCCCGCAAGCTGCTCCTCGACGCGCTGTACGCGAAGTCCGGCAGCTCCGGCCGGCACAGCGACCCGGAGCTGGCGGCCGAGCTGCGCTCCGCCTTCGACGAGGACGTCTCCACCGAGGACGCCTTCATCGACTTCCTGAACGCCTGGTGGCCCGAGCTGACCCCGCGCGCGGTCCTCGCCTCGATGGCCGACGAGCGCAGGCTCGGACGCTGGTCGCGCCGGGACCTCAACCCGCGCGAGACCCGCCAGCTGGCCCGCTCGCTGCGCCGGGTCGGCCCGGACGGCAAGGGCCCCCTGTCGGTGCACGACGTGGCGCTGCTGGACGAGCTCCAGCTGCTCGTCGGTGCTCCCGCCCGCCCCCGGCGCAGGCGGGAGATGGACCCGCTGGACCAGCTCAGCGGGCTGGAGGAGCTGATGCCGACCCGCGAGGAGACCCAGTGGGAGCGGGCCGAGCGGCTCGCGGCGGAGCGCACCGAGTACGCGCACGTCATCGTGGACGAGGCGCAGGACCTGACGCCGATGCAGTGGCGGATGGTCGGCCGCCGGGGCCGGATGGGCACCTGGACGGTGGTCGGCGACCCGGCGCAGTCCTCCTGGACCGACCCGGAGGAGGCCGCCGCGGCCCGCGACGAGGCACTGGGCTCGCGGCCGCGCCGCCGGTTCACCCTGACCGTGAACTACCGCAACCCGGCGGAGGTCGCCGAGGTCGCGTCCCGGGTGCTGCGCCTGGCGATGCCCGGTATGGAGCCGCCGACCGCGGTGCGCTCGACGGGCCTGGAGCCGCGCTTCACGGCCGCCGCGGGGGACCTGGGCAGCGCGGTCCGGGAGGAGACGCGGCGCCTGCTGGAACAGGTGGACGGCACGGTCGGCGTGGTCGTGGCCATGGACCGGCGCACGGAGGCCGCGGGCTGGCTCGCGGACCTCGGGGAGCGTGCGGTGGCGCTGGGCAGCCTGGAGGCCAAGGGCCTGGAGTACGACGCCACGGTGGTGGTCTCCCCGGCGGAGATCGCGGACGAGTCCCCGGCGGGCCTGCGGGTGCTGTACGTGGCGCTGACCCGGGCGACCCAGCAGCTCACGGTGGTCTCGGCCGAGCGGGACGAGCCCGGCCCGGACGGGGTCCCGGCCCTGCTGGTGCCGTAGGCGCAGGGCGGCCGGGACCCCCGGCCGCCCTGCGTCCGGTTGGTCGGCAGCCGTGCGCGTGGTGTCCCGGAATCCGCTTCCGGGAGGGGGGATCACTTCCGGCGAACCTTTGTTAGCCTGGTTACGGCACCGACTCGATCCAAGCCCCCGGGCCCAACCTTCGTCGCCTAGAGCGACCACTTGCCGCGAGGCGAGCATGGCGGGTCGGTGTCATAGACGTCAGCAGCAGTGGTTCCACCAGGTCCGCGCCCCCCACGCAGTGGGGGGCGCGGACCTGTTTCGTATCAACCCACGATTCCACCGACCCGCAACTATCTCGTATGGTGGAAACGTTCTTCCGGAATTTGTAGCTGGTTACCTTGTACCGGCTGGTAGGTGGGACGATCGGACAACAGGGTCCAGCCACGCCCGCCGTGTGCCGGGCCCCGTGTGTACAGCGAAAACCAGGGACAGAAGAGGAACACGGCCATGGCAACGGCGCCCAGCGTCTCGTATTCGATGACGGTCCGCCTGGAAGTGCCCGCGAGCGGAACCGCGGTCTCCCAGCTCACCACCGCCGTGGAGTCCTCCGGCGGCTCGGTCACCGGACTCGATGTGACCGCCTCCGGTCACGAGAAGCTCCGTATCGACGTCACCATCGCCGCGACCTCCACCGCGCACGCGGACGAGATCGTCGAGAAGCTGCGGGGGATCGAGGGCGTCAGCCTCGGCAAGGTCTCAGACCGCACCTTCCTGATGCACCTCGGCGGCAAGATCGAGATGGCGTCCAAGCACCCCATCCGCAACCGCGACGACCTCTCGATGATCTACACCCCGGGCGTGGCCCGCGTGTGCATGGCGATCGCCGAGAACCCCGAGGACGCCCGCCGCCTCACCATCAAGCGCAACTCCGTCGCAGTCGTGACGGACGGCTCCGCCGTCCTGGGTCTGGGCAACATCGGCCCGATGGCCGCGCTGCCCGTCATGGAGGGCAAGGCGGCCCTCTTCAAGCGCTTCGCCGGCATCGACGCGTGGCCGATCTGCCTCGACACCCAGGATTCCGACGAGATCGTCGCGATCGTCAAGGCGATCGCCCCGGGCTTCGCGGGGATCAACCTGGAGGACATCTCCGCGCCCCGCTGCTTCGAGATCGAGGCCCGGCTGCGCGAGGCCCTCGACATCCCCGTCTTCCACGACGACCAGCACGGCACCGCGATCGTGGTGCTTGCCGCCCTCACCAACGCACTGCGCGTGGTGGGCAAGGCAGTTGAGGACGTGAAGGTCGTCATGTCGGGCGCCGGCGCGGCCGGTACCGCCATCTTGAAGCTGCTGCTCGCGGCGGGAGTGAAGAACGCGGTCAGCGCCGACATCCACGGCGTGGTGCACGCGGGCCGCCCCGATCTCGTCGACGCGGCGGCCGACTCGCCGCTGCGCTGGATCGCCGACAACACCAACCCCGAGGGCTACACGGGCACGCTGAAGGAGGCCGTGGTCGGCGCCGACGTCTTCATCGGCGTCTCGGCCCCGAACGTGCTCTCCGGGGACGACGTGGCCGCCATGGCCCAGGGCGCGATCGTGTTCGCGCTCGCGAACCCGGACCCCGAGGTCGACCCGGCGGTGGCCCGGCAGACGGCCGCCGTCGTGGCCACCGGCCGCTCCGACTTCCCCAACCAGATCAACAACGTGCTGGTCTTCCCGGGCGTCTTCCGCGGCCTGCTGGACGCCCAGTCCCGCACGGTGAACACGGAGATGATGCTGGCCGCCGCGACGGCCCTCGCGGACGTCGTCGGCGAGGACGAGCTGAACGCGAACTACATCATCCCGTCGGTGTTCAACGACAAGGTCGCGGGCGCCGTCGCGGGCGCCGTGCGCAAGGCCGCCTCGGGGTCGTGACGCCAGGCCCCGCGCGAGCCCGGCGGGGGTCGGGGCGGGGGTCGGGCGGTGTGCGGCGGCCGTGCGGCCGCCGCTGTGACCGCCCTCACGGCCCGTCGATCCCGGCGCGTCGCGGGATGCGGGCCCGGCGGGCCGCCTCTAGGGTTGCGGGGATGCCCGTGTGGTCCGCGGTCCGCATCGACCGAAGGCGGACGGAGCGTCACCGCCGCGTGACTGTGGCGCTTTTCGTGTGACCCCGGCGGGTGCCGGATTGGCTTTCCCGCCGCTGGTGGGGGCAGGATGCGTAACCGGGCGAGAGGGTCTGACGTTCAGACCCGGGTCCGGGGACTGTCCGAGGGCCCTGGCAGCATCGGCTTCGATCTCACGCCTCTAAGGCAAGTTGAACACGGGAGTACAACATGAACCGCAGTGAGCTGGTGGCCGCTCTGTCCGAGCGCGCCGAGGTGACCCGCAAGGACGCCGACGCCGTTCTGGCCGCGCTCGCCGAGACCGTTGGCGAGATCGTCGCCAAGGGCGACGAGAAGGTCACCATCCCCGGCTTCCTGACCTTCGAGCGCACCCACCGTGCCGCTCGCACCGCGCGCAACCCGCAGACCGGCGACCCCATCCAGATCCCGGCCGGCTACAGCGTGAAGGTCTCCGCGGGCTCCAAGCTCAAGGAAGCCGCCAAGGGCAAGTAGCACCGCCCTTGTGCCGGGGGCCGCAGAGGCCCTCGGGACGGCAGTGGTACGTAGCACGAGCAGAAGTCGAAGGGCGGCCGTCCCACCGGGGCGGCCGCCCTTCGGCGTGCCCGGGCCACGGGGCCGGACGCCGGCGGCTCCCCGTCGGCGCTCTCCCCGTCGGCGCGGCCCGCCCGCGGGGGGCCGGCCCGAGGCCATGAGAGGCCATGAGAAGGCCCCCCGGACCCTTGCGGGGTCCGGGGGGCCTCCTGGTGGCCGGTGCGGCTCAGACGAGGTCGCCGCCGGGCAGCTCGACCTTCGCGCCGAGCTCCACGAGCTTCTCCATGAAGTTCTCGTAGCCGCGGTTGATCAGGTCGATGCCGTGGACCCGCGAGGTGCCCTCGGCCGCCAGCGCCGCGATCAGGTACGAGAAGCCGCCGCGCAGGTCGGGGATGACCAGGTCGGCGCCCTGCAGCTTGGTGGGGCCGGAGACGACCGCCGAGTGCAGGAAGTTGCGCTGGCCGAAGCGGCAGGCCGAACCGCCAAGGCACTCGCGGTACAGCTGGATGTGAGCACCCATCTGGTTGAGCGCCGAGGTGAAGCCGAGGCGGGACTCGTAGACCGTCTCGTGGACGATCGAGAGGCCGGAGGCCTGGGTCAGGGCCACGACGAGCGGCTGCTGCCAGTCGGTCTGGAAGCCGGGGTGGACGTCCGTCTCCAGGGCGATGGCCTTGAGCGGACCGCCCGGGTGCCAGAAGCGGATGCCCTCGTCGTCGATCTCGAACGCCCCGCCGACGCGGCGGTAGGTGTTCAGGAAGGTCATCATCGAGCGCTGCTGGGCACCGCGCACGTAGATGTTGCCGCCGGTGGCCAGGGCCGCGGAAGCCCAGGAGGCGGCCTCCAGGCGGTCCGGGAGCGCCTTGTGGTTGTAGCCGCCGAGACGGTCCACGCCGGTGATCCGGATGGTCCGGTCGGTGTCGACGGAGATGATCGCGCCCATCTTCTGCAGGACGCAGATGAGGTCCTCGATCTCCGGCTCCACCGCGGCGTTGCTGAGCTCGGTGACGCCCTCGGCCAGGACGGCCGTCAGCAGCACCTGCTCGGTCGAGCCGACCGACGGGTAGGGCAGGCGGATCTTGGTGCCCCGCAGCCGCTGCGGCGCCTCCAGGTACTGGCCGCCCTCGCGCTTCTCGATGGTCGCGCCGAACTGGCGGAGCACGTCGAAGTGGAAGTCGATCGGCCGGCCGCCGATGTCGCAGCCGCCCAGGCCCGGGATGAAGGCGTGGCCGAGGCGGTGCAGCAGGGGGCCGCAGAAGAGGATCGGGATGCGCGACGAGCCCGCGTGGGCATCGATGTCGGCGACGTTCGCGCTCTCGACGTGGGTGGGGTCGAGCAGCAGCTCGCCCGGCTCCTCGCCGGGACGGACCGTCACCCCGTGCAGCTGGAGCAGCCCGCGCACGACCCGCACGTCACGGATGTCGGGAACGTTGCGCAGTCGGCTGGGTTCGCTGCCGAGCAGAGCGGCGACCATGGCCTTGGGTACGAGGTTCTTCGCACCGCGGACACGGATCTCGCCCTCAAGCGGGGTACCGCCGTGGACAAGCAGTACATCGTCACTGACTGTGCCGGTCATGAATCTCGCGTTCCGGGAGGGGTGGGCAGGGGGCCAGGGAAAAGAGTAAGGGCCACCACCCCTTTGTTTGTATGGCCGACGCGGCCGTAGGACTGTCATGAATTCGGTACAACACCCTCCGTACCCACCCCATGGCGGAGCGTCGCGTTCCGCCTCTGTCCCCGACGCCCGCTCCAGGACACCCCCGTGCGCCCTGAGCTGCGCAAGATCCGATCGGCCCGTCCGCTCCCCCGGGCGGGCGAATGTGCGAGATCATGGCGGCATGACCGAGGTGTCCTCCCTCACAGGGCGGTTGCTCGTGGCCACCCCCGCCCTCGCGGACCCGAATTTCGACCGCGCCGTGGTGCTGCTGCTCGACCACGACGAGCAGGGCTCGCTCGGCGTCGTCCTCAACCGGCCGACCCCGGTGGGCGTCGGCGACGTCCTGCTGCCCTGGGCGCCGCTGGCCGGCGACCCCGGCGTGGTCTTCCAGGGCGGCCCGGTGGGCCTGGACTCCGCCCTGGGGATCGCGGTCATCCCGGGGGAGGAGGGGCCGCTCGGCTGGCGCCGGGTGCACGGGGCCATCGGGCTGGTCGACCTGGAGGCGCCGCCGGAGCTGCTGGCCGCGGCCCTGGGGAGCCTGCGGATCTTCGCCGGCTACTCCGGATGGGGGCCGGGGCAGCTGGAGGCCGAGGTCGGCGAGGGTGCCTGGTACGTGGTGGAGTCGGAGCCCGGGGACGTGTCCTCCCCCGACCCGGAACGCCTCTGGCGGGCGGTGCTGCGCCGCCAGCGGGGCGACCTGGCGATGGTCGCCACCTATCCGGACGACCCGTCGCTGAACTGACGCGCCCGGGGGTCGGTACCCTGGGTCCATGAGCACTCTTGAGCCCGAGCGCGGGTCTGGCACGGGAACCCTCGTAGAGCCGACGCCGCAGGTGTCGCACGGTGACGGCGACCACGAGCGCTTCGCCCACTACGTCCAGAAGGACAAGATCATGGCGAGCGCGCTCGACGGGACCCCCGTCGTCGCGCTCTGCGGCAAGGTGTGGGTGCCGGGCCGGGACCCGAAGAAGTACCCGGTCTGCCCCATGTGCAAGGAGATCTACGAGTCCATGGGCCCCGGCGGGGACAAGGACAAGGGCGGCAAGGACAAGTAGTCCGGCCCCCGTCGAGCAGGACCGAGGCCCCCGGGCGCGCAGAGGCGCGCACGGGGGCCTTTGCCGTGCCCCCGGGGCGCGTTATGGTCGCCGCACGCCACCCTGCGGAACGCCCGTTGCGCAGGGCGCAACGGGCTGCTGCGAAGGGCTGAGCATGGACCTGATCCCCGTACCCCTGGCCGCCGTTCCCCACGAGGGCGGACACCGCTACGCGCTGGGGCCCGAGCCGGTCCTCGACGCCGGCCCCGGCACCGGGGGCGTGGCCCGCTGGCTCCGCCGCGAGCTGGGAGCCGCCACCGGCTGGAGCCTGCCGCCGGCCGGCGAGGGCGTACGGGGCGACCTGCGGCTGCGCATCGGCGCCGATCCCGCGGGCGGACTCGGCCCGGAGTCCTACCGGCTCGACATCGGCGCGGACGGCGCGGAGCTGACCGGCGCCACGGCGGCCGGACTGTTCTGGGGCGCCCAGACGCTGCGCCAGCTGCTCGGGCCCGACGCCCACCGCAGGGCGCCGCTGCCCGGCCGGAGCTGGAGCCTGCCGTACACCGCGATCACCGACGGCCCCCGCTTCGGGTGGCGCGGGATGATGCTCGACGTCGCGCGCCACTTCCTGCCCAAGGACGGCGTGCTGCGCTCCATCGACCTCCTCGCCGCGCACAAGCTCAACGTCCTGCACCTGCACCTGACGGACGACCAGGGCTGGCGGATCGAGATCAAGCGCCACCCGCGCCTCACCGGGGTCGGCGCGTGGCGGGCGCGCAGCCGGCGGGGGCACCGGGCCTCCCCCCTGTGGAACGACACCCCGCACGGCGGCTTCTACACCCAGGACGACATCCGCGAGATCGTCGCGTACGCGGCGGAGCGGCACGTCCGGGTGGTTCCCGAGATCGACGTGCCGGGGCACTCGCAGGCGGCCATCGCCGCCTACCCGCAGCTCGGCAACACCGATGTCGTGGACACGGGCGTACTGGAGGTCTGGGACGACTGGGGGATCAGCGAGAACGTGCTCGCGCCCACCGAGGCCGTGCTGCGGTTCTACGAAGGGGTCTTCGAGGAGCTGCTGGAGCTGTTCCCGGCGGAGGTCTCGCCCTTCGTCCACGTGGGCGGGGACGAGTGCCCCAAGCGGCAGTGGCGGGACTCGGCCGCCGCGCAGGAGCGGATCGCGCAGCTGGGGGTGGACGGCGAGGACGGGCTCCAGTCCTGGTTCGTCCGGCACTTCGACGGCTGGCTCGCCGAGCGCGGACGCCGCCTCATCGGCTGGGACGAGATCCTGGAGGGCGGCCTGGCGCCGGGCGCGGCCGTGTCCTCGTGGCGCGGGTACGCGGGCGGGATCGCCGCCGCCGAGGCCGGGCACGACGTGGTGATGTGCCCCGAGCAGCGGGTGTACCTGGACCACCGTCAGGCGGACGGCGCGGACGAGCCGGTGCCCATCGGGTACGTCCGCACACTGGAGGACGTGTACCGCTTCGAGCCGGTGCCGCCGCAGCTGTCACCGGAGGCGGCCGCGCACGTGCTGGGGGCGCAGGCCAACGTCTGGACGGAGGTGATGGACAGCCAGGACCGCCTCGACTACCAGGTGTTCCCGCGGCTGGCCGCCTTCGCCGAGGTGGTCTGGTCCCGTCAGCCCGCCCCCGCCGACCGGGACTTCGCCGGTTTCGAGGAGCGGATGGCGGCGCACTACCGGCGCCTCGACGCGCTCGGCGTCGCCTACCGGCCCCCGGGCGGCCCGCTGCCGTGGCAGCGCCGGCCCGGACTGCTCGGACGTCCGATCGAGGGCGCGCCCCCGAACGTGTGATGCCGAGAACGGGAACTCTTCCTAGATTTCGGTGGATACGGGGGAAAAGGGGCGATCGGACGAGGTGGGCGGGAGCGGGGGCCGCCCGGCGGACCCTCGCGCCGAGCGGCCCGGAAGATGTGCCAGAGTTGCCACGTCCCGGCGGTGAGGACGTACCGTACGGCGGACAGGCGCGAGCGCCGGGACCGGGACATCGGGAAGGGGCAGCTGGGTTGACCACGCACGCACCGCACGCACTGAATTCAGCTCAGGGGCCGCAGGCGGCGCACGCGGCGCAGTCCGTGACGCTGCCGGCCTCGCTCGACGAGGCCGTGGCGGCTCTCACGGCCATGCCCGCCGCCGTTCCCGTCGCAGGCGGCACCGACCTCATGGCCGCCGTCAACGCCGGGCTGCTGCGGCCCGCCGCCCTGGTGGGGCTGGGCCGGATCAACGAGATCCGCGGCTGGCAGTACCAGGACGGCCACGCGCTGCTCGGCGCCGGACTCACCCACGCCCGGATGGGGCGGCCGGATTTCGCCGCTCTGATCCCCGCCCTGGCGGCCGCCGCGCGCGCCGCCGGGCCCCCGCAGATCCGCAACGCGGGCACCCTCGGCGGGAACATCGCCACGGCCGCGCCCACCGGTGACTCGCTGCCCGTGCTGGCCGCGCTGGAGGCCGTGCTCGTCATCGTCGGCCCCGGCGGATCGCGCGAGATCCCGGTGTCGTACCTGCTGGCCGGGCGGGAGATGCTGCGGCCCGGCGAACTGATCGGCTTCGTGCGGGTGCCGCTGCTGCACGCGCCGCAGGTGTTCCTGAAGGCCACCGGGCGCACCGGTCCCGGGCGCGCGGTGGCATCCGTGGGGCTGGTGCTGGACCCGGCGCGCCGGGGTGTGCGCTGTGCGATCGGGGCGGTCGCCCCGATGCCGCTGCGGCCCCTGGAGGCCGAGCAGTGGGTGGCCTCGCTGATCGACTGGGACGGGGAGCGCAGCCTGGCCCCCGAGGCGCTGGAGGCCTTCGGCGAGTACGTCGCCGCGGCCTGCGTGCCCGACCAGGGGGAACCGGTGGCTCCCGGAGTACTGCATCTGCGGCGGACGGTGGCCGTGCTGGCACGGAGGGCCCTGGGGAGGGCGCTGACCTCATGAGTGGGAACGGGAACGGGTACGTGAGCGGAGCGACTGGGGACCCGGGCGACACGGGTCCCGCGAGCCCCGAATGGGGCTGGGAGCCGGTGCCGCACGGCGGCGAGTACGACTCCGACGCGACGGCCTTCGTGAAGCTGCCGCAGGACATGCTGGACGCCCTCGGCACGGGGGAGCCGCTCGCGGCGCCCGGCCACGGCTACGTGCCGCCGCCGATGATCGTGCCGCTCGGCTCCGCCACCACGGACCCGGCGGCCACGGGTACGTGGACGCTTCCGGTGCAGTGGCCGGAAGCGGGCGGTTCGGTCCCGTCCGACCCGGCGCCCGGCGCGGCCTCGGGCCGGATCTCCGGCCAGGGCCCCGCCCCCGTCGGCGGCCCGATCCCCGCGTCGATCCCGCTCCCGGCGTCGGTGGCCGCGGCGTTCGCCGGGGCGGAGCCGGCGCAGGAGGAGCAGCAGCGCCTGGAGCAGCACCGCCGGGAACGGCAGGAGCAGCACCGCCAGGAGCAGCACCGCCAGGAGCAGCACCGCCAGGAGGAGCAGCACTGGCAGGAACAGCACTGGCAGGAGGAGCACCGCCAGGAGGAGCACCGGCAGCAGCACGGCCAGGAGGAGCGCCGGCAGCAGCACGGGGACACCGCCGAGTGGCGATTCCCGCAGCCGGGGCCGGAGGACCACCACACCGGAGAATTCGCCGCGGACGCGCTCACGGGCGCCGCCGCCGGCGACGGGTCCGCTCCGGCGACCGGCCAGTGGGCCGTGCCGGAACAGTTCGCGGACCCGGGCGACTTCCGGCAGGGCGGCCTGGACGCCGACTGGAGCAGGGCCCCGGCGACGCTGCCGGGCGGCGCCGCCGCCCCGTGGGCGAACCACCCCGGCTTCGAGGGCGCGCGCGGCTACGCGGCCCAGCAGCCCTCCGACGGGCAGGACGGCGGCGTGCTGCCGGGCACCGACGCCGCCGTGGCGGCCGCCGCGGCAGCCGCCGGGCGGGCCTCCGAAGGGCCCGGCGCGGGCGCCCTGCGGCGCGGTCCGCGGGTGTTGGGCGGCCCCGGCGTGGGCACCCCGCTCCCCGAGGGCGAGCCGGCGCACCCGGCCCCGCACGACATCGAGGCCGCTCACGGCCCGGCGGCGACGCCGGGCGCGGGCGAGCGGCCGCACCCGGGAGCGGGCGCCGCCGCGCCGTCGGCGGCCCCGGACGGGCTGGACTTCTTCGGCGGAGTACGGACCGGCCCGGCGCCCGCCCCCGATCCGGAACACATCGCCCCGGTCGCCCGGCCCCTTCCCCACGCGGACACCGACGGGCACGGCTTCGCCGCCTTCGGCCGTGCGCCCGAGCCGGCGCCCGCTCCGGCGGCTGAGGCCGCAGCCGTTGCCTCGGACCCCGGCCGGGCGGCGCACACCGGCCCGGCCGGCACCGACGGCACCGACGGCACCGACGGCACCGACCGCACCGACGCCGGCCATGACACCGACGGGCGAGGCTTCACGGCCTCCGGACCGGCGCCCGACCGGGAGTCCGCAGCGGGCTCCCGGTCGGGCGGTGCGGGCTTCGAGTCCGGTGCGGGCTTCGAGTCCGCGCCGGACGGGCCCTCGGCGGCCGAGGAGTCCGGGCCGGCCGAGGAGTCCGGACGGGCGCCGGAGTCCGGGCCGGCCGAGGAGGAGTCCGGGCCGGATGACGGGTACGCCCTCCCGGAGACGGCCCGTCCCGCGGCGGAGCCCGGCGGTACCGACGGGCACGGCTTCACCGTGACCGCCCCGGCCCCCGCGGACACCGGGTCCGAGCCCGTGCCGGACGCGGACCCCGCCGACCCCGCTGTCGCGCTCCGGGACGGGGACGCCGCCGCGGGTCTCCCGGCCGGGGGGCCGACGTACGACATCGACGGGGACGCCGGGGCCGTCGCCCATCACGAACACCCGGCGGCCTCCTACGTCCTGCGCGTCAACGGCGCCGACCGCCCCGTCACCGGCGCCTGGATCGGCGAGTCCCTCCTCTACGTGCTGCGCGAACGCCTCGGCCTCGCCGGCGCCAAGGACGGCTGCTCGCAGGGCGAGTGCGGCGCCTGCGCCGTGCAGGTCGACGGCCGGCTCGTCGCCTCCTGCCTGGTCCCGGCCGCCACCGCCGCGGGCAGCGAGGTCCGCACCGTCGAGGGACTCGCGACGGACGGGGAACTCTCGGACGTGCAGCAGGCGTTGTGCAGGTCGGGCGCGGTGCAGTGCGGATTCTGCGTGCCCGGCATGGCCATGACCATCCATGACCTGCTGGAGGGCAACCACGCCCCCAGCGAGCTGGAGACCCGCCAGGCGCTCTGCGGCAATCTCTGCCGCTGCTCCGGCTACGCGGGGGTCGTCGACGCCGTCCGCGAGGTCGTGGCGGGGCGCGAGGCGGCCGCCGCCGAGCTCCCGGCAGCGCAGGCCCCCCCGGAGCCGCGTATTCCGCACCAGGCACCGCCCGGCGAGGGCGGCATCCACCACGGAGGCACGGAGTGAGCGGGCAGGACGCGGCGACAGCGACGACGGCGGTCAACTCCCCGATCACGGCCCAGACGGCCGCCGAGTCCCCGGAGCAGCAGGTGCTGCGCGGAATCGGCGCCTCCGTACCGGCCGCCGACACCCGCGCCAAGGCCGAGGGCACCTTCCCCTACGCCGCCGACCTGTGGGCCGAGGGCCTCTTGTGGGCCGCCGTGCTGCGCTCCCCGCACGCGCACGCCCGCATCCTGTCCATCGACACCTCGGCCGCCGCCGAGATGCCCGGCGTGCGCGCCGTCGTCACCCACGCCGACGTCCCCGGCGCCACCACGCACGGCCGCCGGGTCGCGGACCGGCCGGTCTTCGCGCACGACGTGGTCCGCCACCACGGCGAGGCCATCGCCGCCGTCGCCGCCGACCACCCCGACACGGCCCGGCTCGCGGCCGCCGCCATCGCCGTCGAGTACGAGCTGCTCGACGCGGTCACCGACCCCGAGCAGGCCTTCGGCGCCCCCGCCCTGCACCCCGACGGCAACCTCATCCGGCACATCCCGCTGCGCTACGGCGACCCGGACGCCACCGGCGAGGTGGTCGTCGAGGGCCTCTACCGGATCGGCCGCCAGGATCCCGCGCCCATCGGCGCGGAGGCCGGGCTGGCCGTACCGCGCCCCGACGGCGGCGTGGAGCTGTACACCGCCTCCACCGACCCGCACTCCGACCGTGACCTGGCCGCCGCCTGCTTCGGGCTGGAGCCGGACCGGGTGCGCGTCGTGGTCACCGGGGTCCCGGGCGCCACCGCGGACCGCGAGGACGCCGCCTTCCAGCTGCCGCTGGGCCTGCTCGCCCTCCGTACGGGATGCCCGGTCAAGCTGGCCGCCACCCGCGAGGAGTCCTTCCTCGGCCACACCCACCGCCACCCCACGCTGCTGCGCTACCGCCACCACGCGGACGCGGAGGGCCGCCTGGTCAAGGTCGAGGCACAGATCCTGATGGACGCGGGCGCGTACGCCGACTCCTCCTCGGAGTCCCTGGCCGCGGCGGTGGCCTTCGCGTGCGGCCCGTACGTCGTCCCGCACGCCTTCGTCGAGGGCTGGGTCGTACGCACCAACAACCCGCCGTCGGGCCACGTGCGGGGCGAGGGCGCGATGCAGGTCTGCGCCGCGTACGAGGGCCAGATGGACAAGCTGGCCGCGGCCCTCGGCCTCGACGGGGCCGAGCTGCGCATGCGCAACGTACTGGCCACCGGCGACCTCCTGCCCACGGGCCAGACGGTCACCTGCCCGGCGCCCGTCGCCGAACTGCTGCGAGCCGTACGCGACTTCGAGCTTCCCGCGCTCCCGAAGGACACCCCGGAGGACGAGTGGCTGCTGCCCGGCGGCCCCGAGGGCGCGGGCGAGCCGGGCGCGGTGCGGCGCGGGGTCGGGTACGGGGTCGGCATGGTGCACATGCTCGGCGCGGAAGGCGCGGACGAGGTCTCCACGGCCACCGTGAAGGTCGTCAACGGCGTGGCCACGGTCATCTGCGCGGCGGTCGACACCGGCCAGGGCTTCGCCACGCTCGCCCGGCAGATCGTCCAGGAGGTGCTCGGCGTCGACGAGGTGGCGGTGGCCCCGGTCGACACCGACCAGCCCCCGGCGGGCCCGGCGGCGCACGGCCGGCACACGTGGGTCTCGGGCGGGGCGGTGGAGCGCGCGGCGAAGATGGTCCGCACCCAGCTGCTGCAGCCCATGGCCCACAAGCTCGGCATGTCCACCGAGCTGCTCCAGATCACGGACGGCCGGATCACCTCGTACGACGGCGCGTTCTCCATGACGGTCCCGGAGGCCATGGCGGGCAAGGAACTGTGGGCCACGGCCCAGTGCCGCCCCCACCCGACGGAACCGCTGGACGGCGACGGCCAGGGCGACGCCTTCGTGGGCCTGGCCTTCTGCGCGATCCGCGCGGTGGTGGACGTGGACATCGAGCTGGGCTCGGTGCGGGTGGTGGAGCTGGCCGTCGCCCAGGACGTGGGCCGCGTCCTGAACCCCCGGCAGCTGGAGGCCCGTATCGAGGCGGGCGTCACCCAGGGCGTGGGCGCGGCGCTGACGGAGAACCTCCGCACGGTCTCGGGCCTGGTCCGCCACCCGGACCTGACGGGGTACGCCCTGCCGACCGCCTTGGACGCCCCGGCGGTGCGCATCGTCAAGCTCGTGGAGGAGCGCGACGTGGTGGCCCCGTTCGGGGCGAAGGCGGCGAGCGCGGTCCCGGTGGTGACGACCCCGGCGGCGGTCGCCTCGGCGGTGCGGGCGGCCACGGGGCGCCCGGTCAACCGGCTCCCGATCCGCCCGTCGGCGGCGGTCGCCGCGCCCAACTCGTGAGCACCTGAACCGCATTGCAGCTGCAACCCGAGGGTTGGGGCTGTCCGCGCCGGTCGCTAGAGTGATCGCCGAGAGTGCCGACGCGCGCGTGCGCAGGCGCATGTGCGTGCGCGTGCGACCGGCATGCGCGTGCGAACGGCGCGACCAACGGGGACGGGGCACGGCGGCGACGCCGCGCCTACGGGGAGACGGAGACGGCCAGCGTGGCAGAGGACAACGGGGCGGGCCTGTTCGGAGTGGGCTTCGGAGCGGGCGTGGCGGACGCGATCAGGGCGCAGGCGGCTGCCCTGGCGGTCGAGTACGACTCGCTGAAGGAGTACAAGACCATGGTGGACGACCTCCTGAAGTCCCTGGAGGAATCCCCGGCGGACCACGGGAAGCTGGCGGACGGCACCCTGCCGAAGGGCACGCTGGGCACGGGCTTCGCGGAGGCGGACGCGCTGTTCACGTCGTACAACACGGTCCACACGGAGCTGCAGAAGCTGTCGAGGGGCCTGGCGGGGCAGATCGAGGCCCTGGGGATCGCGATCCTGTCGGCGGGCAAGGGGTACGGCGACGTGGACCTGGAGACGCAGCGCCGCATGGTGCTGATCGCCAAGCAGGCGCAGGAGCAGTACGTCCCGGACCGCGACCCGTACGCGAAGAAGCCGGCGGACGCGACGCACGCGGGCGAGCCCGGCGCGCAGCGGGGCGGTGAGGTCTGATGGCCACGGATTTCGAGGGATGCACGCACGCCCAGCTGCACGCGATGATCGCGTCGCTCAGCCCGGAGGCGGTGAGGACCCGCGCCACGCAGCTGACGGAGGCGGCGAAGGCCATCAAGGAGATCGGCCAGAAGCTCAAGGACCACAAGGTCGAGGGCTGGGACGGCGAGGCGGCGGTGGCCTTCCAGGAATGGGTGAACAAGGCCGGCAGCGCGACGCTGGTCCTGAGCGACTTCAGCGCCACGGGCGGCCACTGGATGACGCTGGCCGCGCAGACCATGGTCGAGGCCAGGAACAACATGCCGGCGTACAGCGCGGCGGCCGAGGCCAAGCTGAAGGACGACCTGGCGACGTCGCACGAGTACCGCAACGACCCGGACGCCCGCCAGCTGGGCCAGGAGGCGCATTCGAGGCTGAGCGGGGACCATGCGCGGGCGGTGGACGCGCTGCGGAGCCTGTCGCAGTCGTACGAGATGTCGACGACGCAGATGAACAGGGCAGAAATCCCGACGTTCCCGCCGCCGCCGCCGGTGCTCGTGCCTCCAGACCGTAGCGGAGAGCATGACGTAACACGGTCCGGCGGCGGTGGACGCTCCGTTGACGACTCCGGATCGCTTGGAGCGCCGTACGGGTCGTCCGGCGCCTCCGGTTTGACGCCGTCAAGTGACTCCCCCTTCCTCCCGGGGCAGCAACCGCACGCCGGTGGCACCTTGCCGCCGACGACCGGGGCGACATCCACTCCACTGCCGGGCATTCCGGACCGTGAGGTGAGCATGGACCTCGACCATGTCGCCACGCTGCCGCCCACCGCCCTTCACGGGGCGACGACCACACCGGGCACGATTCCCACCGGTCCGGGTGGCGGTCATATCGTTCCTGGCGGGTTCCTGCCGCCACCGCCCCTGCAGCCCCTGCCGCCGATCGGCGGCAGGACGGGCCCCGGTGGCATCGGTCCTGTCCCGGGGACCAATGGTCCCGGCGGCCTCGGCGGCAAAGCCGGTGGGGTCGGTGGCTTCACGGGGCTGCCCCCGCGTGACAGCGGCATCGTGGGTGGACGACCGGTTGCTTCCGGTGGTCCGCACGCCGGTATCCCGCGCGGCACGGTCATCGGCGCAGAAGGATCGCAGGTCGGCCGTGGTATGGGCATGGGTGGAGGCACGGGCGGCGGTGTCGGCGGGCCGCACGGTGGAGCGGCGGGAACGGCGGCAGGACGCCGTCTCGCGATGGAATCGGGAGGCGTCGTCGGAGGTCGGCAGGCCGGCACGGGTGCCCGTCCCGTCACGGGCGGGCAGCCCTTTACGCAGGGTGGCTCCGGGCCGGTCCGCAACAACGTTGCCGGGATCGGGGGCGCGGGTCATGCGGGCGGCGTCGGTGCACGTACACCCGGCAGGCGGCGCGACGGCCAAGGCGGCGAACGCCCCGACTACCTGGCCGAAGACGAAGAGACCTGGCAGGGCAACCGTCGCGTTGTCCCGCCTGTGATCGACTGAGCAGAACGGACGTGGCACGGGATGCACATGCGCAAGGCGACCGCGGCCCTTACGGGCCTGCTGCTGGCCGGAGTCGCCGCGACCCCGGCCCACGCGGCGAGCATTCGATCGCAGCAATGGCATCTCGACGCCATGAAGGCAGACGACATCTGGAAGAGGAGCACAGGCAAAGGAGTCATCGTCGCTGTCATCGACAGCGGGTTCAAGGTTCTCCCTGAACTGGAAGGCCAGTTTGTGCCCGGCAAGAGTTTCGCCGCATCGCTCGAGGGCGACGAGTTTGGCGGATCGGGAGGGCACGGAACCACGATGGCGGCAATCATTGCCGGTACTGGAAAGCATCCGACAGGTGATGGCGCGTACGGGCTTGCACCGGGTGCCAAGATCCTTCCCATCCGCGTCTCTGAAGATCAGCCGATTACGACCCCATCGTGGGCTGCAGCCATCCGGTATGCCGCAGACTCAAATGCCAGGATCATCAACCTTTCTCTCGGTACCGTCAGTAAGCCAGAGGGCGACCGCGCGCGTGCCGAAGCCGTGAAGTATGCGCTTTCGAAAGGGAAGCTAGTCTTCGCTGCCGTCGGCAACTCGGGGGACACGACTAACGAAGTTGAATACCCGGGTGCAACGCCTGGGGTGGTAGGTGTCGGGGCCGTCGGTGCCGACGGTGAGCCAACCAAGGAATCGCAGCACGGTCCGCAGGTGGACATGGCAGCCCCGGGCATCGACATCTTCTCCGCCTGTGGCGGTGCGACGGGGGTCTGCAAGAGCCACGGCACCAGTGACGCCTCCGCCCTCGCCTCCGCCTCCGCCGCCCTCCTCTGGTCCGCCCACCCCGACTGGACCAACAACCAGATCCTCCGTGTCCTGCTGAACACCGCCGGCGGGCCCGTCGACGGCTCCGAGCGCAACGACTACGTCGGCTACGGCGTCGTCCGCCCCCGCATCGCGCTGCCCACCCCCGGCGACCCCGGTCCCGCCGACGTGTTTCCGCTGCCCGACCTCGCCGCCGCCGACGCGGCGGCCACGTCCCCGGAGCCCTCGGGCGGCGGCACGGCGTCGCAGTCGCCCGTGCCGCAGGCCGGGGAAGCCCAGAAGGCGGAAGAAGGCAGCGGGCTCCTGCCCTGGCTCGGCATCGGGCTGGGAGCCTGCCTGCTGATCGGCGGAGCCGTCACCGCCGTCGTCGTACGCCGTTCCAACCGCTGATCGCATCGGACCCAATCCCACCCCACCCCACCCCACCCCATCCCATCCGATTCTGATCCGACCTGATCCAAAGAGGGAGTTCACGCGATGTCGTTCGACGAGGAATGGTCGGCGGCGCGCGCCACGGCCACCGCCAGTGTCGCCATGCGGCTCAACCAGCTGGCTCCCGAGCCCGGTGGCGGCGGTGGCGCAAGCGACCTCGAAGTCAACCAGGACCACATCGGCGCCATCGGCACCGAGGCCTACAAACTCCACTCCCGCCTCCAGACCGACGGCAAGCACGCGGCCACCGCCACCACCGAGGCGGCCGGCGCGCTGACGAAGGAGAACTTCGCGAGCGGGGCAGCGCTGTCCAAGGCCCAGACCACGTGGGAGAGCCAGGTGAAGACCCTCGTGGCGGCCTGCGCGAACATCTCCAACGGCCTGAACTACTCTCTCTCCTCCCACGCCAAGGACGAGCAGCAGCTCCACGCCGACTTCACCTCGTCCGCGCTCAACGAGTACCTCAAGTAGGGCGCCGGCATGCTGACGTACGAAAACGTGATCAACGCGCCGGTCGACAAGCTGCAGACGGCCGCGACCGACTGGCAGGCGATGGCCGGCAAGCTCGACGAGATGGCCCGGGCGGCCCGTGACGGCATGAAGGCGAAGGCCGACAAGGCCCAGTGGAGCGGGGTCACGGCCGGGGTGGCGCGGGAGTTCGTCGCCAAGACGGCGAAGGAGTTCGAGGACGCGGCCAAGGAGGCCAAGGGCGTCCACAAGGCCCTGACCGAGGGTCTCGCCGTCTTCAAGTCCTCCAAGGAGCAACTGAAGAAGATCGCGACCGAGGAGGCGCCCGCGGCCGGATTCCAGGTCGACGCCTCCGGGCGGGTGTCCGCCGTACCGGCGAAGACGGAGGGGGAGCGGAACGCGGCGCGCCATGACCCCGACTACCAGCAGTCCCTGCGGGAGAACCGGGGTCTGTGGCAACAGAAAATCGACGCCATCGTCGAGAACTGTGACGACGTCGACCAGTCCCTGTCCCGCCTGCTCGGCGCCAACGTCACCGACACGCGCGACTTCAGCGGACCCACATATGCCGGCCTCGACGCCGAACAGGCCGGCCGCGCCGCAGGTCTGGCCAAGAAGGGACGCGGGCTCAGCCACGACGAGCTCGTGGAGCTCAACGAGTTGCTCGCGGACAACGCGAAGGTCCCGGAGTTCTCGAAGAACTTCTACGAGACACTCGGCCCCAAGGGCGCCCTCGAATTCTTCGGTCACATGTCGACGGACACGTACGACTACTCGAAGCTGGACGAGCAGCGGCTGAAAGACGTCCAGGAACTCCAAAAGAACCTTGGTCTCAACCTTGCCACGGCCACGAACTCCAAGACCGAACCGCACCTTCCCGACAGCTTCGCGCAGGAGCTGCGCAAACTCGGCACCCAGCACATCCCGCTGGTGAGATACGACCAGAACCCGCCGTACGGATACCAGCTGCTCGGCGGCATCATGCGGCACGGCAACTACGACCCCAGGTTCCTGGTGCCGATCGCCGAGCACGCCACCCAGATCCACGCGAAGGACCCGGACTTCTTCAACGGGACCCGGCACCTGAACGGGTACGGCAAGAACATGCTCAACCCGTCCGGGGTCAACGGCGCCGGCTACGACCCGGTGGTCAGCTTCCTGGAAGCGATGGGCCACAGCCCGGAGGCCGCGCGGCAGTTCTTCGACCCCGACCGCGCGCCGCACGCGTACAACCAGGATGGGACGGAAAAATCCGGTGCGGCCGACCTCGGCAAGGGCGCGGACAAGAAACCGATCACGAGCTACCTCGACTTCTTCGGCAACGAGAAGTACGACTTCACGATCGACATGGAGGGGACCAACCCCGACGATCTGAAGAAGGTCCAGCAGTACATGCCGGACGCGCTGGGGCACGCCCTGGAGGCCGCGACGCTGGGCCACGCGTGGGACGATCCGTCGCCGACGCTGGAGCGGGACGACACCTCGGCGAGCATCATGAAGGAGGTCGTCGCCAAGTACGGAAGCGACGCCGGCCTGCTCAAGGCGCACGAATCGTTGGCCGACAGCGTGGGCAACATGACCGCCGGATACATTGACGACGTTAACCGTGCCCTGACAGAGAACGACCCGAACACCCCATTCGAGCCCAAGAGTTCGACCGGGCACGTGACTCTCGAACGGGACGAGGTCCGCAAGCTCCTGAGCGCACTGGGTCAGCACCCTGACGCCTACGCCACGGTGTCCACTGCCGAACGGGTCTACTCGACGTCAGTCCTGGAGGCCCAGGTCGGACCCGACGGGCAGATCGATAAGGGAGCTGCGCGGGAGACCGTCCGGGTGGGCGCGGAAGTGCAGGGCATGCTTGACAAGTCCCGCGCCGACCAAGTGCAAGAGCACCACGTGGCGAAAGACGAGGAGTACAACAAGGCGCTGGAGAAGCGCAGCGCGTGGATCGAGTTCGGCACCGGTGCGGCGATCGCTGCCGGAGTGGCATTCCTCCCGGCGACGGCTGCCGTGGGCGCCGCAGCCATCATGGTCCCGCTTGCCGTGGACGTCGGCAGCGGTGCGCTGGAGCAGATGGCCGGCCAGGTGGTGGGGGATTGGTCGGAGGCGGAGCAGAAGAAGCACGAGGACGACTCGAAGAAGGAATTGCGGGAGCAGAAGAGCGAGATCTACCGCGCGGGCGAGGAGACGATGCAGGGGCCCTCAAGGTCCTTCATCAACCAGCACAACGTGCGTGAGAGCGATTCGGCCTTCGCCGAGGACCTGCGCCAGGCCGCTCTGATCGGCTACGGGACGGGCGCCGACCGAGAGGACCAGCAGGGCCATGACCCGCAGTGAGAAGAGGGGCCCCGCGCAGCGGGGAGCGGCAATCGTGGGGGTGGCAGCAGCGCTCCTGCTCGTCGGCTGCGGGGGCGGGGGCGGGGGAGACGGCGAGGGGAAGGCCGAGGTGCCCGTGGCCGCCGCGGAGGCGTGCCACGGGCTGTTCCGCGGAGACGGTGGCGCAGCGCTCCGGGTGGCGTCGGGAGCCGAGGCCTTCGCCCCGTCGACGGACGGGGAGAGTGCGAAGGACGCCGCGGGGAAGCTGGCCGCGGAGCCGATGGACGACGGTGCGTGGCGGGAGCACCGCATCTGCTCCGTACGGAAGGGCACGGAGGCGGGCGTCGCCGACCTGACCGTGACGGCCGAGCGGGTACGGCCCGGTGTCGCGGACGCCGCGCAGACCGGCCCGGGGGCCGCGCGGTACGCGCTGGCTCGCGGAGCGTGGGCCGACGCGAGCAAGGCGGTCGTGTACATCGACTGCGTCAGCCCCCGGTTGCAGGGTGCGGACGGAGCCTCGCCGGCCGTCGTGGCGGTGCGGGCCTGGAACCGGGATTTCCCCCGAGGAGATGACGCCAAGTACCGCGAGGCCAACCTCGCGCTCGCCCACGCGGCTGCGCTCCCGCTGGTCGAGGCACTGGGCTGCGAGGACAACGGTGGCGTACCGGATCGGCTGACCGTGCAGAGGACCCCGACGACGGGCTGAGCCGCGCCGATCGCGGATCGGTCGGAGCGTGTACGGTCCGTCCGGCGGCCCTGGGCCGGCCCCGTCGGGAGGTCGGCGTCCAGCGAGTTCGGCAACGACTTCGCCGAGTCGATGCGGATCGGGTACGAGTCCGGCAATTCTGTGGCCCGCCAGCGGGGCCATGAATCGCAGACGAAGGGGGTCAAGTGAACCGCGATCGGATGTCGAGCCCGCTGTGGGGGCCGGCCGTCACCCTGGTGGTCCTCGGCACGGTGGCCGCGGGCTGTTCCACGGGGGGATCGGAGCAGCCGGCGCCGGCCGCGGAGCCGCAGAAGGTTCCGGTAGCCCAGGTCTGCACCGGCCTCTTTCCCGCCGCGGGGGGCGAGGCCCTGGAGCGCGTCCTTGGATCCACGGAGTTCAGGATCCGCGACGCGCAGAAGAATCCAGGTGTGCGGGCGGTCGCTCAGGCGATGGAAGACGCCTATCGGGCCGGTGCCAGGGTTCGGGACATGCCCGAAGCGACCTGCGAGGTCGCGGGAGAGCCGAAAGGGTCCCGCTTCGCGACGGCGCGGGTGCGCTTCACCGCCTTCAGCAAGAACGCCGCGGACCCGGCCGACCTTCCGGGCGTGGGCGCCCGCGACCCGCGGGTTTGGACGGAGTCGAAGCAGCTCTACCTCACGTACGACTGCGTCAGCCCCCGCGTCGGCTCCACCCAGGCCGTCCCGCTGCAGATCCGAGTGTTGGTCCACGCACAAGGCGGCGGGAACGAGGGCGAAGCCGGTCCCGGACAGGACCAGCTGACCGTCATCCACTCGGCGGCGCTGTCCGTGGCGAGGGACCTCGGCTGCGCGAACAACGCCGGCCTTCCCGAACAGGCGCAGAACCTGCCGAAGCCGGGCACGAGCGTGGGCCCCTGACCCCAGGCGGGCCGGGCACGGCGAAGGCCGCCCAGGGGAGCGTCTGTCCCCGGGCGGCCGCGCCGCGAAGCCGTGACCGGAATCGAACCGGCGTAACTCGCTTCGCAGATATGTCCCAGCGGGAACTGAAGTGGTTCGCCGCGTTCGCGCGGGGACAGGACCACGTGTGCACGTGCTGAGGGTCGGTGTAGAGCCCTACGGTGCCGTCCATCTCGACCGTGATCCCCGTACTGCGCGCCCACCGCAAGGCCCAGGACGCGGAGCGGCAGCGGTTGGGAAGCGCTGGGCAGAAGGGGAGTGGGTGTTCCCCGACGAGCACGGGCGCAGCCACTCCCACCGCCGTGACTGGGCAGAGTAAAAGGCTCTTCTGGCCGAGGCGCACGTGCGGGACGGGCGACACGATGCACGCCACACGGCCGCGACGGTTCCGCTGGAGCCCGGGGCACCCGTGCCCGGGGGCCTACGCGAGAGAGGCGCTTACGGGGTCGATGCAGCGCTCCATGAGAGGGCGGTGGTACGGCCCTCCAGCTTTTTATGAAGCAATTATTGAATCGTATTACAAGTACGCCTTGTGGCAGTTGCGTAAATCGCCGGGCGGTGGTCTCCTGAAAGAAGAGGGGTGTAGTAGATAACGGAGGAAGGCGAGGGGATTGGTCGCCGTCTTGACGATGGATAAACTGCGCTGCGAGGACCCTCAAGATTCCAACATCGACGAGATAATGATCCAGGCCAACGGTATGCAGATCTGGCCTTTCTCTGGATTCTTCTCCATCGGTGCAGGTCTAGAGGTTCCACTCGGTGTCAACTTCGCCTTCAAGGGTGAAGTCACCGTTGTCCTACTCGATCAGGAGGATCTAGGAACCGATGACGACCTTGGTGGAGTCATTATTTCTGAGGGTGACACTAACGGTCCCGAGCGGTTCGATATCACTGGGGATGACTTCCACTACGTCCTGACCTACCGAGTAAAGGTTGTCGAATGAGGGAGGTGACGATCGTGGCCGAAAGGGTCGTGAAACTCACGAGGCTCCGGTGTAATGACACCGACGACGACGACGTCGACGAGCTTTTCATGTTCCACAACGGAACAAAGTTCTGGCCGCCTTCGGGCATCTTCTCCATGGTGCAGGCTACCGAAGTAGGGTTCGATACCCTCTTCCCCTTCGGTGGAGATGAAAGCAAGAGGATCAGCCTGCGGGATGACGAGAGTCCGCTGGGTTCCGACTCGCTCGGATTTGTGGACGTATCCCGCTTTGAGCCAAACGGAGAACACTCGAAAAACTTCGCCGGCGGCGTCGGCGGGAGCTACACGCTGACGTACCGCATCGGGGACCTGAGCATTTGAGATTCAAGGCCGGCTGAGTCTCTGTAGGAGCGGCTCGCGATCCTGGGCGCCCCGGGTGAGGTCTCCGTCTTGTTGCGTCGGATGCCAGGCGGCGTAAGCGAGACGAGAACCGAGACGAATGGCGAGTGGGTGGTACCCGTTACGGGGCGCCACCCACTCGTTTTGCCTGTCCGGGCATCCAGAAGCCGTGACCGGAATCGAACCGGTGTAACTCGCTTTGCAGGCGAGTCCCTCAACCACTCGGGCACACGGCTGTGAGGTGGTGATGGGTACGACCGTACGGGGGCCCGCGGGGTGGCGGAAGGCCCCCGCCGGGGCCGCAACACGACTGCCATGCCGCGTTCACAGTGCCCGACGGCGCGGGTCTCCGGGCGGAGGCCCGGAACCGTCGGATGGACAGGGTCGAACGATGGCTACGCACCTTACTCTGGGGCGATGAGTGCCCTTGAACCCCGCGCGACCCAGACAGCCGCCCCGGCCCCGGCCGCGCCGCCGCCGGGCGGAGTCATGGGGGCCGCGTACCGGACGCTCAGCATCGGGATCATCTCCGTCGTCTTCCTGATCGCGTTCGAGGCCACCGCCGTCGGCACGGCCATGCCCGTGGCCGCCCGCGAGCTGGAGGGAATCGGGCTCTACGCCTTCGCCTTCTCCGCCTACTTCACGACGAGCCTCTTCGGCATGGTCCTGTCCGGCCAGTGGGCCGACCGCCAGGGGCCGCTGCGGCCCCTCACCGTCGGCATCGGGGCCTTCGCCGCCGGGCTCGTCCTCTCCGGCACGGCCGGGGCCATGTGGGTGTTCGTGCTCGGCCGGGCCGTGCAGGGCTTCGGCGGCGGGCTGGTGATCGTCGCGCTCTACGTGGTCGTCAGCCGGGCCTACGAGGAGCGGCTGCGCCCCGCGATCATGGCGGCCTTCGCCGCGAGCTGGGTGGTGCCCTCCATCGTGGGGCCGCTGGCCTCCGGGACGGTGACCGAGCACCTCGGGTGGCGGTGGGTGTTCCTCGGGATACCGGCCCTGGTGGTGGTACCGCTGGTGGTCGCCCTGCCCGCCATACGGCGGACCGCCTCCGGCCCCGTCGACACCGGCGGGCGGCCCGCGGCCTTCGACCGGCGCCGGATTCGGCTGGCCTTCGGCATCTCGGCCGGCGCGGGGCTGCTCCAGTACGCCGCCCAGGACCTGCGGTGGCCGTCCCTGCTCCCGGCAGCCGCGGGCGCGGCGCTGCTGGTGCCGGCCGTGCGGGGGCTGCTGCCGCGCGGTACGTACCGGGCGCGGCGCGGGCTGCCGTCGGTGGTGCTGCTGCGCGGGGTGGCGGCCGGGTCGTTCATCGCGGCGGAGAGCTTCGTGCCGCTGATGCTGGTCACGCAGCGGGGGCTCAGCCCGACGATGGCCGGCTTCTCGCTCGCGCTGGGCGGGCTGACCTGGGCGGGCGGCTCGTGGGTGCAGTCGAAGAGGGGTGCGGAGCCGTACCGGGAACGGCTGATGGTCGGCGGGATGATCATGGTGGCGGTGGCCATCGCGGCCGCCCCGGCGGTACTGGTCCAGTCCGTGCCGGTCTGGACCCTGGCCCTGGCCTGGGCGGTGGGCTGCCTGGGGATGGGCCTGGTGATCGGCTCGACGAGCGTGCTGCTGCTGAAGCTGTCGGCGCCGGAGGAGGCGGGGGCCAACTCCGCGGCCCTGCAGATCTCCGACGCGCTGGCGAACGTGGTGCTGCTGGCCGGGGGCGGCGCCGCGTTCGCCGCGCTGGGCGGCGGAGCGGTGGGCGCCGCGCACTCCGTGGCGGACGCCGCGGGCGGGCCCTCGCACCCGGGGGCCTTCGTGGTGGTCTTCCTCCCGATGGCGTGCGTCGCGCTGGTGGGGGCGTGGGTGGCGACCCGCCTGTACGACGACCGGTGAGGTGAGCGCTGCCGGGTTCGAACCGCCGGTGTCACAGCGACCCCGGCCGCCCGCCCGGCCCCTCGGCCGCCCAGCCCCCGGCCGGCCCCCCGGCCGCCCGCCCGTTCCCGCCCCGCCCCCGCGGAAAAGCAGGGGGCGTCCCCGCCCGGGGCGGTTAGGGTCGCGGAATGGACGAGACGATCATCAGACTGGACGGTGCCGAGCGGGCGGAGCTGGCCGATCTGGCCGATGCCGTCGGCAGCACGCCGGAGGCCGTCGCGCTGGAGGCCGTACGCGCCCACCTGCGGGCCGAGCGCACCCGGGTCGGCGAGGCCGCCGGACGCCTGGCGCAGCAGCACTCCGCCCTGCTGAAGCGGCTCGGCTCGTGACCGCCCCCCGCCCCGCCCACGCCTTCGAGCCCCGATCCGCCCCCGGGTCCGCCAGCCCGCTCGCCCCGGCGCCCGAACCCCGACCCGCCCCCGCACCCACCACCCGCCCCGCGCCCGCCCCCGCGTCGCCCGCCGCGCGGCACCTCACGCTCGTGGAGGTGCTCGACCTCGCGCGCCGTGCCTGCCTCGCCCGGGGGCAGTCCGTCGAGCTGCGCGCGTCCGGGCTGCTGGAGTCCGCCGTGCACCGGCCCCGGGCGCGGATGTTCGGGACGCCGGCCTACGCGGACCCGTACGAGCAGGCCGCCGCGCTGCTCCACGGCATCGCGGTGAACCATCCCCTCGTCGACGGGAACAAGCGCACCGCCTGGCTCGCCGCCGCGACCTTCCTCGCCGTGAACGGCATCGACCTCGGGGCCGTCGACCAGGAACTCGCGTACGGCCTGGTCATCGACGTGGCCGCCGGGAACGAGTCCGACATCGGGCGGATCGCGCAGCGCCTGCGCGGGATGTCCGGATGGGATGCGCGCCCGCGACGGATGTGACGCTCGCCGCACCGCCCGAGGTCACGGGCCTGTCCCTCCGCGAGGGGCGGGCCCGGGCCGGTAGGGTGGCCCGGTTGTCCTACGTACGACTGCCCGTGCCAGTACGCGAGTACGCCGAGAGCCCGAACCGGAGACCGTGACTACTACCGCCTCCCACCACCTCTCACCCGCCTTCCCCGGCCGTGCCCCCTGGGGCACCGCCAACGCGCTGCGAGCCTGGCAGCAGGGGGCGCTGGACCGCTACATCCAGACCCAGCCGCGGGACTTCCTCGCGGTCGCGACGCCGGGCGCCGGAAAGACCACCTTCGCGCTGACCCTGGCCTCCTGGCTGCTGCACCACCACGTGGTCCAGCAGGTGACCGTGGTCGCGCCGACCGAGCACCTGAAGAAGCAGTGGGCCGAGGCGGCCGCCCGGATAGGGATCCGGCTGGACCCCGAGTACTCCGCCGGCCCGCTCAGCAAGGACTACCACGGGGTCGCCGTCACCTACGCGGGTGTGGGCGTCCGCCCGATGCTGCACCGCAACCGGTGCGAGCAGCGCAAGACCCTGGTGATCCTCGACGAGATCCACCACGCCGGCGACTCGAAGTCCTGGGGCGAGGCCTGCCTGGAGGCCTTCGACCCGGCGACCCGCCGCCTGGCCCTGACCGGCACCCCCTTCCGGTCCGACACCAACCCGATCCCCTTCGTCACGTACGAGGAGGGGAACGACGGCATCCGGCGCTCCTCCGCCGACTACACCTACGGCTACGGCAACGCGCTCGGCGACGGCGTCGTGCGGCCCGTCATCTTCCTCTCCTACAGCGGCAACATGCGCTGGCGCACCAAGGCGGGCGACGAGATCGCCGCCCGGCTCGGCGAGCCGATGACCAAGGACGCCATCTCGCAGGCCTGGCGCACCGCGCTGGACCCGCGCGGCGACTGGATGCCGAACGTGCTGCGCGCCGCCGACCAGCGGCTCACCGAGGTCAGGAAGGGCATCCCGGACGCGGGCGGCCTGGTCATCGCCTCCGACCAGGACTCGGCGCGCGCGTACGCCAAGCTGCTGCGGGAGATCACCGGCAGCAAGGCGACCGTGGTCCTGTCCGACGACACCGGCGCCTCGAAGCGGATCGACGAGTTCAGCGAGGACGGCAGCCGCTGGATGGTCGCGGTCCGCATGGTGTCCGAGGGCGTCGACGTGCCCCGGCTGGCCGTCGGGGTGTACGCGACGACGATCTCGACCCCCCTCTTCTTCGCCCAGGCCGTGGGGCGCTTCGTGCGATCGCGCAGGCGCGGCGAGACCGCCTCCGTGTTCCTTCCGACCATTCCCTACCTGCTCGGCTTCGCGAACGAGATGGAGGTCGAGCGCGACCACGTCCTCGACAAGCCGAAGAAGCAGGGTGAGGAAGACCCGTACGCCGAGTCCGAGAAGGAGATGGACGAGGCGAACAAGCAGGAGGACGAGGACACCGGCGACGAGGAGCAGATGTCCTTCGAGGCGCTGGAGTCCGACGCGGTCTTCGACCGGGTCCTCTACGACGGCGCCGAGTTCGGCATGCAGGCGCACCCGGGCAGCGAAGAGGAGCAGGACTACCTCGGCATCCCCGGGCTGCTGGAACCGGACCAGGTGCAGATGCTGCTCCAGAAGCGGCAGTCGCGGCAGATCGCGCACAGCCGCCGCAAGCCGGACGCGGAGGCGGACCTGCTGGAGCTGCCGGCCGACCGGCGGCCGGTGGTCTCCCACAAGGAGCTGCTGGAGCTGCGCAAGTCGCTGAACACGATGGTGGGCGCGTACGTCCACCAGAGCGGGAAGCCGCACGGGGTCATCCACACGGAGCTGCGCCGGGTGTGCGGCGGGCCGCCGAGCGCGGAGGCGACGGCGGGGCAGCTGCGGGAGCGCATCAAGAAGGTCCAGGAGTGGGCCACCCGGATGCGGTGAGCGGTTCGTACGAGGGGTGGGGCGGGCGGGGTCCGTGCGGGGTACGCCGCACGGACCCCGCGCGCGTCGCCCGGGTCGCCCGCGTCGCCCGCGTCGTGGTGACGTGGAGACCTCTTGGGGCGGGTGAGGTCACGAAACGACTCCGACACCGATCAGGAACCGTCATAAAACGGTAGTTGGCGCCCGGATTCTGGACGGGCCCTTCCGCTCAGCGAACCTGCTCGCTACTGTCCCCGCATCGAACGCACCGTGGCAGCGCCGCCGCGGGAGCGCAGCCGGTGCCATGGCCGCTACCGGCGGCCTCTCCGTGCGCCGCCGCGGGACCGGTGGCGCGCCACCCCGAGAGTCACCGCCGCCCACCGAAAGAGGGAGAGGCGTCGTGACCGCGGAAACCTCCCAGACTCTCGACAGAGGGCTCAGAGTCCTCAAACTGCTCGCCGACACCGACCACGGTCTGACCGTCACCGAGCTCTCCAACCGCCTCGGTGTGAACCGCACCGTGGTCTACCGGCTTCTCGCCACGCTCGAACAGCACGCCCTGGTCCGCCGCGACCTCGGCGGCCGGGCCCGCGTCGGGCTCGGTGTCCTGCGGTTGGGCCGGCAGGTGCACCCCCTCGTGCGTGAGGCGGCCCTGCCCGCGCTGCGGTCCCTCGCCGAGGACATAGGCGCCACCGCGCACCTGACCCTCGTCGACGGCACCGACGCGCTGGCCGTGGCCGTCGTCGAGCCGACCTGGACGGACTACCACGTGGCCTACCGGGCGGGTTTCCGCCACCCGCTGGACCGCGGTGCCGCCGGGCGGGCCATCCTGGCCGCCCGTCAGGGCTCCTTGATCGAGCCGGGGTACACGCTGACCCACGGAGAGCTGGAGGCGGGCGCGAGTGGCGCCGCGGCGCCGCTCGTGGGCATCACCGGGCTGGAGGGCAGTGTCGGGGTCGTGATGCTGGCCGACGCGGTCCCGGAGCGGGTGGGGCCGCGGGTGGTCGACGCGGCGCGCGAGGTCGCCGACGCCCTGCGCTGACGCCGTTGCGCGGGCCGGGCCGGGTGCCGTGGTGCGCCGGGCCCGGCCCGTCCGCGCGGTGGGGCTTCTGTAGCGGTGCGGGTCGAAGCTGTGGGTGGGCGGATAGATTGGGCGGGTGCTCTCTCGTCTCACACGTCTGCCGCGTCCCGCCGCCCTGGCCGTCTGCGCCGCGCCCGTCGTCGCGCTGCTCGGCGTGGCCGCCTTCGCGCCGCTGCCCTTCGTGATCGCCCAGCCGGGGCTCACGGCCGACGTGCTCGGCGAGCGGGACGGCAAAGCCGTCATCGCCGTCACCGGCGCCCCCACCCGGCAGACCACGGGCCAGCTCCGCATGACCACCATCCAGGCCACCGGCCCCTCCACGACGGTGACCCTGCCGGAGCTCGTCGGCCACTGGTTCGACCCCGCCCGTGCGGTCATGCCCAAGGACGCCGTCTACTCCTCCGGCGGAACCGACCAGGAGATCGAGGCGCACAACCTGGAGGAAATGGCCAAGTCCCAGTCGACCGCCACCCAGGCCGCCCTCGGCTTCCTCCACAAGGACCGCGACGACGTGAAGGTCGACCTCAACCTCGCCGACGTCGGCGGCCCCAGCGCCGGGCTCCTCTTCTCCCTCGGCATCGTCGACAAGCTCGACGGCGACGGCAGCGGCGGCGACCTCACGGGCGGCCGCACCATCGCCGGTACGGGCACCATCAGCGTCGGCGGAGAGGTCGGCGCGGTCGGCGGAGTGGCCCTCAAGACGCAGGCCGCACGGCGCGACGGGGCCAGCGTGTTCCTCGTACCGAAGGCCGAGTGCTCCGACGCCCGGTCCGAACTGCCCGAGGGGCTGCGGCTCGTCCCCGTCACTTCGCTGACGGACGCGGTGAACGCGCTGCGCGCGCTGAACCGGGGAGAGCCGGCTCCGACCTGCTGACGGGCGGCGGCGGCGCGGCGTTCAGCCCCCGCCAGGCCGGGAAGAGCAGCGGGGCGAGCGTCGTCAGCAGATAGGTGCCGCCGAACAGCAGCAGCGCCGTCGTCGCACCGAACCCGTCGACCAGCAGTCCCGCGGCCAGCCCGCCCAGCGGCATGGTCAGCTCGCAGCCCGCGGTGGTGACCCCGAAGACGCGGCTGCGCAGCTCCTGCGGCACCTGCTCGTACATCACCGTCGTCAGGATCGGATTGAGCATGCCCGCTCCCAGGCCGGCCAGGGCCATCGTCACCGCGAGCGGCAGCGCCGTATCGGTGAGCGCGGCCACGGCGTACCGGATCGCCCCGGAGGCCAGGAAGGCCGCCGCGAACACCGTCCGGCGCGGGAACCGCTCGCCCCACGCCCCGTACAGCAGGGCTCCCAGCAGGGCGAAGCCGCCGAAGAGGGAGATCATCAGCCCCAGGGCGCCGGCGCCGCCCAGGTTCTCGCGGCCGTGCACGGGCAGCAGGACCGAGGACCAGCCCTGGTCCAGCCCGTTGGTCATCATCACCATCACGGTGACGCCCAGCAGCAGGCGGGAACGGATCAGGAAGGCCCAGCCCTCGGCCAGTTCGGCGCGGTACGAGGCGAACGACACTCCTCCGCGGGCGCGTTGCGGCTCGGCGGACGGGACCTCCCGCAGGAAGACGGTGACCAGCAGGGCAGACGCCCCGAAGGTGACCGCGTCCACCAGGAGCACGGTCTCGGCCCCGAAGGCCGCGATGAGGACGCCCGCCACCGCGGCGCCGATCATGCGCGCGCCGCGCGAGACGGCGTCGTAGAGGCCGGCCGCCCGGGGGACGGTGGTCCCGGCGTGCTCGGCGAGGTCGGGCATCAGGACGTGCCGGGCGGTCAGGCCGGGCGTGTGCACGAGGCCGCTGACGGCCATCAGCGCGCACAGCATCCAGAACTCCAGCAGGCCCGCGTAGTGCAGCAGCGGGACGGCCCCGACGGCGAGGCCGCAGACCAGGTCGGAGACGGCCGAGACCCGGCGGCGGCCCATGCGGTCGATGACGGGGCCGCCGACGAGAGCGGCGACGACGACGGGCAGGGTGGCGCAGAAGGCGACGATCCCGGCTCGGCCGGCGCTCCCCGTGGTCACGAGGACGAACCACGGGACCCCGATGAGCGTCAGTGAACTCCCGGCTATGGAGATGGTGTTGGCGGCCAGGACCGCGGCGAACGGCCCCCGGCTCACGCGGCGCCCGGCCGGACGCGGGTACGGAGGGAGGTGTGCGGGCATGCCCCGACGATAGAGTCGCGAAGACTCCCGTGGGCGATCATTTCCCTGCGGCAGGTTTTTGGCAGAATCGGCAGAATCCCCCCGGGCAGCCCCCAGCCGTCAGCCCTCCCGGATGAAGCCCTCCGCCAGCAGCCACGCCTTGGCCACCGCGTGCGGGTCCCGCCCCTCCACGTCCACCTGCGCGTTCAGCTCCCGCGTCAGCTCGATCGTCAGCCGCTCCGTCACCGGGGCCAGCAGCTGCGCGATGACCGGGTACCTCTCGAACGTCTTGGCGTTGACCACCGGCGCCGCGTTGTAGTTGGGGAAGAAGCGCTTGTCGTCCTCCATGATGTCCAGGTCCATGGCCTTGATCCGGCCGTCCGTGGTGAAGGCCTCGCCCAGCAGGCAGGAGTCCGACTTCGAGACCTGCGTGTAGATGATCCCGGCGTCCATCTTCTGGACGTTGCCCGCGGGGATCTTCATCCCGTACGCCTTCTCCATGCCCGGCAGGCCGTCCTCGCGGGAGGCGAACTCGTTCTCCACGCACAGCGTCACCGCCGACGGGTTCCTGCGGGCCAGCGCGGCCACGTCCGAGAGGGACCGCAGGTGGTACTTCGCGTTGTTCTTCTTGCTGATGGCCAGGGTGTAGGTGTTGTTCAGGGAGGCCGGCGGCAGCCACACCACGCCGTTTCGGACATCCGCGGCGCGCACCGCCTCCCACTGCTTGCGCGGGTCGTCGATCGGCTCGGTGTTGCCCAGGTAGGTGATCCAGGCGGTGCCGGTGTACTCGTACATGGCGTCGGCGTCGCCCTTGCGGACGGCCTCGCGCGCGCTGATCGACCCGGGCAGGTTGGTGCGGTCCAGGACCTCGGCGCCCGCCGCCTCGAAGACGAGGCCGAGGATCTGACCGAGCACGATGTTCTCGCTGAAGTTCTTCGAGGTGACGGTGAGGGAGGCGCCCGCGAGCGGCTCGCCCTGCCCGACCGAGCCCGGCCGCACGTCGTCCACCATCGGGGAGCCGCTCTTGAGCCCGCAGCCGGCCAGTGCCAGCAGAGCGGCCGCCGCGACCGCCGTCGCCGCCCTCGTCCGGAAGGTGTGCATCTACGCCTCCAGCCCGCGCGGGGTCAGGACCGTCTCCACCAGGGAGGCCAGCCAGTCCACGAACAGGGCGAGCACCACGGTGAGCACCGAGCCCACCACCAGCACCGGCATCCGCTGCGTCTGGATCCCGGAGGTGATCAGGTCGCCCAGGCCCCCGCCGCCGCCGAAGGTGGCCAGGGTGGCTGTGCCGACGTTCAGCACCAGCGCCGTCCGTACGCCCGCCAGGATCAGCGGGACCGCGAGCGGCAGCTCCACCTTCCGCAGCCGGCCCCTCCCCGACATCCCGATCCCGCGCGCGGCCTCCACCAGTTGGGGGTCGATGGCCCGCAGCCCCGCCATCGTGTTGGACAGCACGGGCAGCACGGCGTACGCCACCATGCCGACGATCGCGGTGGACGGGCCGATGCCGAGCCAGATGACCAGCAGGGCCAGCAGGCCGATGGCGGGGGTGGCCTGGCCGACGTTGGCGATCGCGGTGAACACCGGCGCGACCCGGCGCGCCGCGCCGCGGGTCAGGGCGATGCCCAGCGGGATGGCGATCACCAGCACCCAGAAGGTGGAGACGGCGGTGAGCCGCACGTGCTGCCACAGCCGCAGCCGCACGTTGCCGTTGCCGAGCGAGTTCTTCTCGATGGGGTCGAGGGGGATGTTGGTGATCCACAGGTAGAGGGCCAGCAGTACGAGGCCCAGGACGGCGGGCGTGACCAGCAGCCTGGCCCGGGTGATCCGGTGGGCGCGGCCCCGCCCGGGGGCCGGGGGGCCCGGCTCCTCGGTCCCGTCGGCGAGGTCGTCGCGAAAGGGGAGGCCCCTGACCTCGTGCTCGCCGGGCGGCCGCTCGCCGGAGGGGCGGTGCGGGGACGCGGTGCTCATGAGCCGCCCCCCTCGCCCTCCAGCTCCTGTTCGGTCCGGTGGTGGCGCAGTTCCTCCAGGTCGTGCGCGTGCTCGGCGGCGGTGAGCCGGTCCGCCTCCAGCATCTCGTGGACCGAGTTCATCAGGGTCTCCATGTCCACGACCCCGATGTACTCGCCGCGCCGGCCGGTGACGGCCACCCGCCCGCCGCTGTCGGTGAGCACGGCTTCCAGGGCGTCGTGCAGGGTCGCGTCGCGGGTCACGGTGTCGTGGACCAGCTGGCCGGCCCGGGCCAGGGAGCCCTTGGCCCGCATGAGGTCGCCGCGGCGCAGCCACTTGTACGGGCGGCCGCGCCGGTCGAGCATCAGCAGTTCGTTGTGCCGGCCGCCGCGCAGGGTGCTGAAGATCTGCTGGAGGGGGTCGTCCACCGACACGGTCGGGAACTCCGCGATCCCCACGTCCCGTACGCGGGTCAGGTTGAGCCGTTTGAGGGCCGCGCCGGCGCCGACGAAACCGGAGACGAAGTCGTCCGCCGGGTTGGTGAGGATGGCTTCGGGGGTGTCGAACTGCGCGATGTGCGAGCGCTCCCGCAGCACCGCGATCCGGTCGCCGAGCTTGATGGCCTCGTCGAAGTCGTGGGTGACGAAGACGATCGTCTTGTGCAGCTCGTGCTGGAGCCGGATCAGCTCGTCCTGGAGGTGGTCGCGGGTGATCGGGTCGACGGCCCCGAAGGGCTCGTCCATCAGCAGCACCGGCGGGTCGGCGGCCAGGGCCCGGGCGACGCCGACGCGCTGCTGCTGGCCGCCGGAGAGCTGGCGCGGGTAGCGGCCGTGGAACTCGCGCGGGTCGAGGCCCACCAGGTCGAGCATCTCCTCGACCCGGTCCCTCACCTTCGCCTTGGACCAGCCGGTCATCTTCGGGACGAGGGCGATGTTCTCGGCGACCGTCATGTGCGGGAAGAGCCCGGAGGACTGGATCGCGTAGCCGATCTTGCGCCGCAGTTTGACCGGGTCCATGTCGGTGACGTCCTCGTCGCCGATCCTGATCCGGCCGGAGCTGGGCTCGATCAGCCGGTTGATCATCTTGAGGGTCGTGGACTTCCCGCAGCCCGACGGGCCGACGAAGACGACGGTCTCGCCCGCCTTGATGTCCATCGAGACGTCGTCGACGGCGGGGGCGGGGTTGCCCGGGTAGCGCTTGGTGAGGTTCTCCAGCCGGATCGTCGCTCCGGAGGCGCTCCCCGGAGCCGGGGCGTCGGTCTCAGACACGGATCCCCCTCGGGATGGTGAGACGGCCGAGCAGGACGTACGCGGCGTCGAAGAGCAGGGCGAGGATGACGATGCCCACCGTGCCCGCCAGGACCTGGTTGAGGGCGTTCGCGCTGCCGAGCGAGGCGATCCCGCGGAAGATCTCGTTGCCCAGGCCCGGCCCCGAGGCGTAGGCGGCGATGGCGGCGATGCCCATCAGCATCTGGGTCGCGACGCGGATGCCGGTGAGGATCGGCGGCCAGGCGAGCGGCAGCTCCACCCGCAGCAGCCGGGCGGCGCGGGACATCCCGATGCCCTTGGCCGCGTCGACCAGGGCCGGGTCCACCCCGCGCAGGCCCACGATCGAGTTCCGGACGACCGGCAGCAGCCCGTACAGGGTCAGGGTGATCACGGTCGGTGCCACTCCCAGCCCGACCAGCGGGATCAGCAGGCCGATCAGGGCGAGGGAGGGGATGGTCAGCACCGAGGCGGTGGAGGTGATGGCGAGGTTGCCCGCCCAGCCGCTGCGGTAGGTGGTCACGCCGATGACCAGGCCGAGGACCGTCGCGAGCAGCATGCACTGGAAGACGGCGCTGGCGTGCTGGAAGGCGTCGGTGAGGAGCTGCTCGTGGCGGGCGGACAGGTAGGTCCAGAAGCTCACGCCGTGTCACCTCGTCCTGCGTCCGGCCGCCTTCGGTCGGCGGGGTGTCAGCGGGTGTCGTCCTCGGCCGCCTGTTCGACCAGGGGGATGATCCGCAGGGGTACGGGGTTCTCCATGACGATCGCCGTCGAAGCCCGCACGATGCCATCAAAACCGACAACCCGGTCGATCACCCGCTGGAGGTCGGCGTTGGAGCGCGCGACGAGCCGGCACAGCATGTCCCCGTGACCGGTGGTGGTGTGCAGCTCCAGCACCTCGGGGACCCCGTCCAAGTGGGCCCGCACGTCGGCCCCTTGCCCCTGCTTGATCTCCAGAGTGGCGAAGGCCGTCACCGGGTACCCGAGGGCCGCAGGATCGACCTGCGGACCGAAGCCGCGGATGACTCCGTTCGACTGAAGCCGGTCGAGGCGGGCCTGTACGGTCCCGCGGGCCACGCCGAGCCGGCGCGAGGCCTCCAGCACCCCGATCCGGGGTTCGCGGGCGAGCAGGACGATGAGCCGGCCGTCGAGGTCGTCGATGCCCACGGGTGCCTCCGGCCCTCGGTGGTGGTCATAGTGCGCAGATGTTTCAGCCATTCTCTGGCTCAGCTGGTCAATCTGTACAGCTGAAATGAGAACTATTGCGCAGCTTGTGGATGGGCGGGACTCTGCGGTCATGACTGAGACCCTCGACACCACCCCGCACACCGCGCGTGAGGCGGACCCCTTCCCGGTGAAGGGCATGGACGCGGTCGTCTTCGCCGTCGGCAATGCCAAGCAGGCCGCGCACTACTACTCGACCGCCTTCGGCATGAAGCTCGTGGCCTACTCCGGACCGGAGAACGGCGTCCGCGAGACCGCCAGCTACGTCCTCACCAACGGCGGCGCGCGCTTCGTCCTGACCTCGGTCATCAAGGCGTCGACCGACCGCGGCCGCTTCCTCGCCGAGCACGTCGCCGACCACGGCGACGGCGTGGTCGACCTGGCCATCGAGGTCCCGGACGCCCGGGCGGCGTACGCCTACGCCGTCGAGCACGGCGCCCGCGGGCTGGAGGAGCCGCACGAGGTCGAGGACGAGCACGGCACGGTCGTGCTGGCCGCGATCGCCACCTACGGCCAGACCCGCCACACGCTCGTCGAGCGCCGCGACTACACCGGCCCCTACCTGCCGGGCTTCGTCGCCGCCTCCCCGATCGTCGAGCCCCCGGCCAAGCGAACCTTCCAGGCCATCGACCACTGCGTCGGCAACGTCGAGCTCGGTCGCATGAACGAGTGGGTCGCCTTCTACAACAAGGTCATGGGCTTCACGAACATGAAGGAGTTCGTGGGCGACGACATCGCGACCGAGTACTCGGCGCTGATGTCGAAGGTGGTCGCGGACGGCACCCTGAAGGTGAAGTTCCCGATCAACGAGCCGGCGATCGCGAAGAAGAAGTCGCAGATCGACGAGTACCTGGAGTTCTACGGCGGGGCCGGCGTCCAGCACATCGCGCTCGCCACCAACGACATCGTCGCCACCGTCCGCGCGATGCGCGCCGCGGGCGTGCGGTTCCTGGACACCCCGGACTCGTACTACGACACGCTCGGCGAGTGGGCGGGCGAGACCCGGGTACCGGTCGAGACCCTGCGCGAGCTGAAGATCCTCGTCGACCGCGACGAGGACGGCTACCTGCTGCAGATCTTCACGAAGCCGGTGCAGGACAAGCCGACCGTCTTCTTCGAGATGATCGAGCGCCACGGCTCCATGGGCTTCGGCAAGGGCAACTTCAAGGCGCTGTTCGAGGCGATCGAGCGCGAGCAGGAAAAGCGCGGCAACCTGTAGCCGCCGCCCCACCCCGGCCCCGGAGGCCCGGCCCCGGGGGGGCCCGGCCTCCGGGGCTCCGCCCCAGACCCGGCGCCTCAAACGCCGGCGAGGCTGGATCTGCCCCGCCCCGGCCCGCCGGGGCTCCGCCCCAGGGGCTCCGCCCCAGGCCCGGCGCCTCAAACGCCGGCGGGGCTGGATCTGCCCTCCGTGAGCCGGCACGTGCCAGGCGGGGCCGGATCTGCCTCATCCCAGCCCCGCCGGCGTTTGAGGCGCGGCGCGGAGCGCCGTTCGGGGTCCGGGGCGGAGCCCCGGGGTCAGTCGGACGCGGGCGTCGGGGTCGGCTTCGCCGCAGGCGGCACCGCAGGCGGCTTCGGCTTCGGCGGATTCGGTTTCGGCAGCTCCGGCGCCACCCACGGCTTCGTCGGCAGCACGTTCTCCGGACCGCCCGCCGCCGGCTGCCCGATCACCGTCAGCATCTCCTTCGCCCGCGGCGCCCGCAGCGGCGAGAAGCGCGGGTTGGTCCGCAGCGCCTCCTCCAGGTGCCGCCGCGCCGCCGACTCGTCGCCCAGGCCGCGCTCGATCATCGCCCGGTGGTAGGCGAAGTCCGCGCTCCGCAGCCCCTGCTCGGTCGCCTTCTTCGCGTACTCCAGCGCCGCCACGTCGTCGCCCGACTTGTGCAGCGCCCATCCCAGCGCGTCCGCGACCTGCACGCTCTTGTGCCGCGACCACTCCTGCGACAGCCGCCGCACCGCCGCCGCCGGATCGCCGTGGTCCGCCTCGTACAGGCCCAGCACCACGTCGTCGTCGACCCCGTTCGAGCCGTCCCGGGCCGCCAGCGCGCCCAGCATGTCGTACGGGACCCGCGCCTCCTGCCCGCGGCCCAGCGCCTCCAGCAGCTCGCCCAGCTCCAGCGCCAGCTGCGGCACCGGGGTCCGCCCCAGCGCCATCCGGTAGTCGCGCACCGCCTCCCCGCCGCGCCCCAGCCCGGCCAGCGCCCGAGCCCGGCCCCCCAGCGCCTGCGCCTGCCCCGGGTCCGTGCGCAGCGCGGCCTCGTACTGCGTCAGCGCCAGCGCCGCGTCGCCCCGCTCGAAGGACAGCTCGCCGAGCCGGAACAGCGCGTGCGCCTTCTCCGCCGGAGCCTTGGCCGCGCCCGCCGCGTGCTCCATCGCCATCACGGCGTCCTCGCGCCAGCCCCGGTCGCGGTAGACCTGCGAGGCCTTCGTGTACGCCACCAGGCCCGTCTGCAGCTCCAGCAGCCGGTCCATCGCCGCCTGCGCCGCCTTGTAGTCCCCCAGGCCCGTGTACGCGTCGACGAGCACCGGGTAGGCCGTCCACCGCTCCGGGGCCTGCGCCCGGAGGAGCTCGCCCCACTTCTTGCCGGTGCCGAAGTCCCGCCGGGCGTTGGCCAGCGTGCCCATGCCCGTCATCGCGTCGAAGTTGCCCTTCTCCGCCGGGCGGGCCTCCAGCGACCGCTTCAGCGCCTTCTCCGCCTTCGGGAACCACCCCGAGTCCGCGGTGCGCCGCCCCTGCTCCAGGTAGGCCGCGCCGAGCACCGCCCACGAGGCGTGGTCCCGCGGGTGCGCCGCGACCCACTTCTCCCGGCCCGCGACCAGCGCCGTCAGGTCCACCGCCGCGACCGGGGCGCCCCTGCCGACCGCCGAGGCGGCCCGCTCGCTCGGCCCCGGCGGACGGGCGTCGTCACCGGTGCGGGCCGGCCGGATCAGCAGGGCCCCGGCGATCAGGACCACGGCGACCGCGGCCGCCACGAGCGTCTTGCGGCCGGTGAAGGTCACGGGCGGCGCCGGCTGCTGCGATTCCTCGTCGATACGGTCCATGTGCTCACTGTGCGTCAATATGAAGAGTTCACCGAGGTGTCCGAAGAGGGGCGCGGGCGTGTTCACACCGATGGCCCCGAGTGCCACGCTGGCCCCATGGACGAGGACCTCTCCACACAGCTCACCGAGCGCCTGCTGGCCGGTCTCCCGGCCGAGGCCCTGCTCACCGACCCCCAGGTGACCGCCTCCTACGCCACCGACATGGCGGGGTTCTGCGCCGCCGGCACCCCCGCCGCCGTCGTCCTGCCCCGGACCGTCGAGCAGGTGCAGCACGTGCTGCGCACCGCCACCGCCCTGCGGATCCCCGTGGTCCCGCAGGGCGCCCGTACCGGTCTGTCGGGCGCCGCCAACGCCTCCGACGGCTGCATCGTGCTGTCCCTGATCAAGATGGACCGCATCCTGGAGGTCTCCGCCGTCGACCGGATCGCCGTCGTCGAGCCGGGCGTCGTCAACGCCGTGCTCTCGCGGGCCGTCGCCGCCCGGGGCCTGTACTACCCGCCCGACCCCTCCAGCTGGGAGCAGTGCACCATCGGCGGCAACATCGGCACCGCCTCCGGCGGCCTGTGCTGCGTCAAGTACGGGGTCACCGCCGAGTACGTCCTCGGGCTCGACGTGGTCCTGGCCGACGGACGGCTGCTGCGCACGGGCCGGCGCACCGCGAAGGGCGTCGCCGGCTACGACCTCACCCGGCTCTTCGTCGGCTCCGAGGGCAGCCTCGGCGTCGTGGTCCGGGCCGTCCTCGCCCTGCGCCCCGCGCCGCCCCGGCAGCTCGCCCTGGCCGCCGAGTTCCCGTCCGCCGCGGCCGCCTGCGCGGCGGTCTGCGCCGTCATGGAGGCCGGGCTGACCCCCTCCCTGCTGGAGCTGATGGACGGCACGACCGTCCGCGCCGTCAACGCCCTCGGCAGGATGGGGCTGCCCGAGACCACCGAGGCGCTGCTGCTCGCCGCCTTCGACACCCCGCACGCCCCCGAGGAGCTCGCGGCCGTGGGGGAGCTGTGCACGGCCGCCGGGGCCACCTCCGTGGTCCCCGCCGAGGACGTGGCCGAGTCCGAACTGCTGCTCCAGGCCCGCCGGATGTCCCTGACCGCCCTCGACGCGCTGCGCCCGGCGACGATGATCGACGACGTGTGCGTACCGCGCTCGCGGCTCGCCGAGATGCTGGACGGCACGGCCGCCATCGCCCGCGCGTACGACCTGCTCATCGGCGTCTGCGCGCACGCGGGGGACGGCAACACCCACCCCGTGGTCTGCTTCGACCCGGCCGACGCGGACGAGGCGCGGCGGGCCCGCGCGTCCTTCGACGCGATCATGGAGCTCGGGCTCTCCCTGGGCGGGACGATCACCGGCGAACACGGGGTGGGCGTCCTGAAGAAGGAGTGGCTCGCCCGCGAACTGGGCCCGGTGGGCATGGAGATGCAGCGCGCCGTGAAGCACGCCTTCGACCCGCTGGGGCTGCTCAACCCGGGCAAGGTCTTCTGACCGGACGGACCCGCCTCCCACCGGAGGAGTCCTCCCGGCGCCCGCCGCCCGGTCCGCGCGGGGCGGCCGGCCCTCACCGCTCCCCGTCCGCCGACTCGTCCGAGGGCCACGGGTCGCGCAGCCACAGCTCGTCGGCCGGGGTGGGGGCGAGCAGTTCGGCCAGGGCCGCGTCCAGCCCGAGCCGGTCCGCCTCGGTGCCGGGCGGGACGATCCGCAGGGTGCGCTCCAGCCAGGCCGACACGCAGGCGGCGGGCGCCTCCAGCAGGGCGTCGCCGTCGGGGGAGCTGAGCGCCATGCAGAGCACGGCCCGGTCCTCGATCCTGGTGGGCCAGATCCGGACGTCCCCGTGGCCGCACGGCCGGAACACCCCCTCGACCAGCAGTTCGCGGGCGAAGGTCCAGTTGACCGGGGCGCTGGAACCGGTGTGGAAGGTGATGTGGACGGCGTACGGGTCGTCCGTGAGGTAGAGGAGGCGGGCGGGGACGGCGACGCTGCGCTCGGGTGACAGGACCAGCTTCAGTTCCAGCTCGCGCTCGACGACGGGGTGGTGCATGACGGCCTCACTTCGATGCACTGCGCGTGCGCCGGGTGCGCGCCGCGCCTTCGTGTGCGGGGCCGGGTCGCGCCCCACGCCCGGAGAGAGCGCGCGGGCGGCCGAGTATGACGCGACTTCGGGCAGCGAAAGGGAGATTGGCCGGATCTGATCGGATGGCCGAAAAAGGTCGCCTGGTGAAAGGTTCGCCCGAAGGCTTGCATTCTCCCGTTACCGGACCTGCCGGGGGACGGTTCTTGGCTATGGTCCTCCCCTGGACAAGCCTCAAGCCACGATCGGAGTTGGGGACATGACGGCCTCCCCTGGTGACGGCGAGCACGCGGCCCGCGAGGGCTACTACCCCGATCCGTCCATTCCCGGGTTCGTCCGGTACTGGAACGGCGCCGCCTGGGTGCCCGGTACGAGCCGCCCCGCCCCGGTCGTCGAGGCCCGCGCCCCCATGGAGGAGACGGGGCCGGTCTTCCTGGACGAGACCTCCGCGACGGAAGCCCTGCCGGAGCCCGAACCGGCACCCGCCGCGGCCCCGACCCGCGCCCCGGCGCCGGAGCCCGAACCGCTGGCGTGGCAGGCCGACCCCCTCCACCAGGCCGGCTTCGGCGGACCGCGCGACCACCGGGTGTCGTGGGGCAGCCCGGCGGAGCCCGCCGCCGGTCAGGAAGCAGCACACGAGCCGGCGCACGAGCCGGCGCGGGGGGCCGCGCACCGGGCCGCCTCCGAAGCCGCGTACGGGGCCGCGTCCGAGGTCGCGTACGGGGTCACGCACGGCGCCGCGCCCGAGACCGCGGGGGCCGCGCCCGAAGCCGCGCACGGAGCTGCACACCAGGCCGCGCACCGGGTCGCGTCCGAAGCCGCGCCCGGGGTCGCGTCCGAAGCCGCGCCCGGGGCCGCGTCCGAAGCCGCGCCCGGGGCCGCGTACGGCGCCGCGCCCGGGGCCGCGCCCGAGGCCGCGTACGGGGCCGCGTCCGAAGCCGCGCCCGGGGCCGCGCCCGAGGCCGCGTCCGGCGCCGCGTCCGAAGCCGCGTCCGAAGCCGCGCACCAGGCCGCGCACGGAGAGGCGCGCGAGGCCGTGTACGAGCCGGTCGCGCGCCCGGCGGTCCTCTCGGGGGGCCGTTCCCGCCCCGAGCAGCCGGCGGCCGAAGGGGCCGGTCCCGGAATCTCCCTGGCCCGTACGCCGTCCGCAGCCGCGGCCGCCGCTCCGGCGGTCCGGTTCCCGGCACCGGCGGCGGCACCGGCATCCGCCTCCGCCTCGGCGGGCATCCTGTCGGTGCGCTCGCCCGCCGCCGCGCCCCCGGCCCCGGCGTGGCCCGACGCCCCGGGCGGCGGTGGTGCGGGCTCCGGCCTCACGTCCTCCTGGCCCGAGGCGGCCCCGCGGGCCGCGGCCGCCCCCGCCCCGGCCGCCACCGCCGCCTCCGCCGCGCCTGCGCCCGCTCCCGCCC